>CAYOES010000072.1:0-1541 GCA_964403105.1 uncultured Candidatus Saccharibacteria bacterium | reverse complement strand
AGGTAATAATTATGATAATAGCATATTTTTGAAAATTTGTCCAGCAAGTTTCATTTTATTTAGCTTGGTTGTTTATATTAAAATATTAAAACAATATATGATACAACAAAAAATCTCCGTACATAATAATATACTCCGTATATAGCAATATACGGAGTATATTTTGTACATATTTTTAATAACTTTCAAAATAAAAAATGCAAACAATTACTTCAGTTCTACAGTGGCACCAGCTTCTTCTAATTTCTTTTTTAGATCATCCGCATCTGTTTTAGGAATATTTTCTTTGACAGGTTTTGGTGCAGCGTCTACCAAATCTTTTGCTTCTTTTAATCCCAATCCTGTAACATCACGCACAACTTTAATAACTTGAATTTTAGCTTCACCTGGAGATTGTAATATTACAGTATAAGAAGATTTTTCTTCTTCTTCAGTTGAGGCATTATTACTAGCAACAGTAGCAGCAGCTATTGGCATAGCGGCTGAAACTCCAAATTTCTCTTCCAATGCCTTAACTAAATCTGTTAATTCTAAAACTGATAGAGAATCAATTTTAGATAGAATATCTTGTACATTTTGCGATAAATTTTCCATGATATATAAACTTAGTTTATAGCTATCAGCCTAAACCCCAAGATCAACAATTATTCTATTACTCTATAGTTTACGGCTAATTGCTAAATTATTAATTACTCTTTTTTGTTTTTATTTGGTCAAGAGCAAAAACCAATTTTTGGATATTAGAATTTAAAACAAAAACTAATGAAGTATATAAAGATTTTAACGAAGAAAAACTCGATAATTTATTAATTGTTTCAACTGTACTGGGTTGCTTTTCCAAAATTGCACCAAGAATCTGGAACTTATCTTTATTTTTCTTTTTAAAACTATACAAAGTATTTATAGCTGAAAACAAATCCCCAGTAATAAAAACAAAACCAATTGAACCTTTATAATTTTTCTTTATATTAACACCATCTATGCCTACTTCTTTAATAGCAATATCGCCCAAAGTTTTCTTAATCATTTTTAAATTACAATTCAGAGCCTTTAAATCACGTCTTAGTGTCTCAATATTAGATGTTGGAACCCCTGAAAAAGTAACAAAAATGATATAGTTGTTATTGGAAATTAATGTTTTTGTTTTTTCTATAATATCTTTTTTTTGAATTTTGTTTAACATATTTTATATTTAAAAAAGAAAAAATCCGTCTCCCAACAGATTTGTTCGACCCTAAATAAGACTTATTTGTGTGCTTATTTTCTTTGGGAGTTATGCAAATATACTACCATATTTTTTAAAAAAATACAACTAGTTGCACATCATAATACCTTAAATATTTAGTGCTCTATAAAGTATCAGATGTGTTTGGACTTAATCGGTACCTATATATATTAGCAACGTATTAGCATATTTAGCAATCTAATATTTAAAAACCAAGTTTTTGAAATATATCTGATATATCGGAATATAAAAGTAAGAAGCATAGACTAATACCCCTTATACTCTTCAATAGACTGACCTCAACCAGGACTGGTAA
>CAYOES010000071.1:0-1636 GCA_964403105.1 uncultured Candidatus Saccharibacteria bacterium | reverse complement strand
TATTAACATAAAAAGTAGAATAATTGTTGTTATTCTGGGGAATATAATTGGTATTCGTGTATGATTGTAGATTAGCAACAGGAGAGATATTACTAATTAGATTAATAGGTTTAGTAGTGGTTGGGGTTGTAAAACTATTCTGAGATACTGGGGATTGAAATGAACTAACAGAATTATTATTGACATAAACATTAGAATAATTATTAGTAGTAGTAGTATTCGTATATGATTGTAGATTAGCAACAGGAGAGATATTACTAATTAGATTAATAGGTTTAGTAGTTGTGGTAGTAGCTGTAAAACTATTAGTAATAAATGAGTTAGTAATAAATGAATTAGTACTAAAACCTAAAACAGGTATTATTGGTAGAATACCTAATATAATAGATAATAATAGTGTTTTGTGTAGATATTGGTTATGTTTCATATTGTGTATTTATTAATATATGTATATTATATCATATATATTACTAAAATCATAATTTATATGATACAATATAATCATAGCACATTATACATATTATGTCAAGAGCTAAAAACATCTAAAAAACGAAGAGAAATAAACAGAGAAAAAACGGCTATAAACACAATAATATAAAACACTAACAATCACAATATAAATTAAATAAGTTATTACTTAATAAATTACTCAAAGATATAGCAGCAAAATTAAACTTCTTTTACATCTATAATATTATCACAAATAAGTTGTATACTATCATTACGTCTATCAAGTCTGCCAGTAGCAATAATAACTTTATTGTCGGCAATACTTGCCCCACCATTTTTTTCTATATTTTTTAATGTTTTGGGAAATATAACCATTTCAATTTCTTTATTGGCATCAGATAATTTAGAAAAATACATTACTTCACCATTTTTAGTTAAAATTTTTCTAGTATTGCCAACAATACCACACACCCGAATAGTTTTTCCTAACATTGTCAACGGATTTATTTGAGATACTACATTTGACATTTGTTTTACTTTGCCTAAATGATTTAACGGATGATCAGAAATATAAAGACCAAGAAGCTCCTTTTCCCATTGTAATTTAAGATTTTTTTGTTCCAAAGATTCAGTTTTATTATTATTTGATGGCATTACAAAAGCAATTTTATCAACAATTTCTGAAGCAAACAAACCAGACTGCTTATTATTTGCTTCATTGTGCTTTTTAATATTAAAATCCAAAAGCTTATCCAAAGAATTAAACAAAACAATTCTATCGCCAAAATCATCGAGAGCGCCTGCTTTGATCAAACTTTCTAATGATTTTTTATTTATTACGCCTTGAGGCAAACGTGTCAAAAAATCTTCTAAACTTTTATATTGTCCATTCTGTTTTCTCTCTTCAGCTATTGCCTGTGCCACATTATCTCCTACATTTTTTATTGCCGACAAAGCAAAATAAATTTCATTATTTTTAGATACACCAAATTCAGGAAAAGAATAATTTACATTAGGTGGTAACACTTTAATCCCCATTCTTTTACATTCCCTTACTTCTATAGCAACCCTGTCCAAATCTCCATAATCCGAAGTTAACAAAGATGCCATAAAAATAATTGGATAATAAACTTTTAATCAAGCATTTTGATAAGCTACACGCGCATAAGAAATAGCATGAGCTTTA
>CAYOES010000070.1:0-1655 GCA_964403105.1 uncultured Candidatus Saccharibacteria bacterium | reverse complement strand
ATGGTAATGCTGGATATTAGTATTTAGGTTTTTGTTTGATTATTTTTGGACAATAATATTATTCAGTTGTTTTGCCATCAAATTCTTCATTATCTTGTAGAGCATCATTTTTAGTTTGATGAATTACTTGGTCGCGGTGTTCTGGTGGAGCGTAAAGAGTATAGAGTTTCATTGATTCTGTTTCTGAAGTGTTTATGATATTATGTTTGGTACCTTCAGGAATGACTACGGCCGAGCCATCTTCTATTGGATATTCTATATCATTTAAAACTGCCAAACCCTGTCCTTGTTCAATACGAATAAATTGATCTAAGGTGTGTACTTCTTCGCCGATTTCTTCTTTTGGTAATAATGACATCAAGACTAATTGGCAGTGGGGGGCTGTATAAAGAACTTTTCGAAAATTGTTATTTTCTAAAGAATCTTTTTCAATATTAGTTACATATCCTTTCATATTTTGAGTTTATTGAGTTTATTAAATGTATTGATATTAATAATAGCATAAATAATAAAATTATTCAATAGGTTAAAACAAATTGTTGTGTCAATACTATATAGAGTATCACAATATGTTAGCAATAAATCATTTTAAACAACTTGTTTCATTTTAAGACGTTCAAAATTCTTTTATAATATCTAAAATTAAGAAAACTTACTGACATTTACATATTCCCAAGAATATGTAAATGTCAGTAAGTTATGATGGAAAAGATTGAAATAAATATAAATTTATGATAGAATTTAAATGATTAGATATCTATATATTTTAAGCAAGTATTGTATAATGATTGGGAGAAATAGGATTATTGTAGGTTATTGTATTAAAGCTCGAATGTCAATAAATGATCTTGTTTAATATGGTGAGGTGGCTGAGTGGCTTAAAGTGCTTGCTTGGAAAGCAAGTGTACGGGAAACTGTACCGTGGGTTCAAATCCCACCCTCACCGCATTATGTGGAATGAATTGTACATACAAAAAGCCATTGGAGATTATTGAGATATTATAATATATTGTGATAGATTTGGTTATTTATATTTTTGTTAATGTTGTGATAGTTTTGGTTGTTTCTCTGATATTTTTAAAGAATTACTTAGTCTGTGAAGTTGTCAGGGCAGGAAATACTATAATAGCTTTGATTATTCTTGGAATATTGAGCTTGCACTTTGTTCGATTATTTGATATATTTAATATATAATATTAATAAATTTAAAACTTTTAATAATTTGAAATAATGGCGAGTTTACAAGATATTATTAAAGAAAGAATTAAAAAAATAGAAGGATTGAGAAAATTAGGGATCGATCCATATCCAGAAAAAACAGATAAAGATCATAATATAAAAAATATATTAGATGGTTTTGATGTCTTGGTTGCTAATAATACCAAAGTTTGTGTAGCCGGAAGGATTATGAGTATTCGAGGGCATGGCGCAATTTTATTTGCTCATATTCAAGACGAAACTGGTAAAATACAATTTTTGTTGAAACAAGATCAAATAGGACAAGAAAAAATGGATTTATTTGAACATTATTTTGATCTTGGTGATTTTATAGAAATTAAAGGTGTGGTGTTTCAAACAAATACTGGTGAGAAAACAATTTTGGTGGATGATTTTAAAATATTGTGTAAGGCTTTAAGACCTATACCAACTGAATG
>CAYOES010000069.1:0-1656 GCA_964403105.1 uncultured Candidatus Saccharibacteria bacterium | reverse complement strand
TATGAATCTTAATTGAAACAACATTAAAACACAGATAACAAAAATCTTAATACCCCAAGATAATATCGGGGGGTTAGAAATAAATGACAAAGTCATAAAATTATTTTATTTTGATGGTGATCCATACAAAATAAAATATTCTAATATTATACAAATTGCGCCTGGCGCAATTAAAAATGGTTTTTTAGAAAAACCAGAAGAATTATTAAAATCTTTGACTAATCTTAAAAATAAAACTTTTAAAAATACAAAATTCATACCTTATATAATTCTTTCTTTACCACCTAACAATTTTTATACTAATATTTTAACAATACCCAAAAATTCAGTTTTAGAAGGCAATATTGAAGAATCAATAAAATTAAATGCTAGAATGTTATCACCCATACCTTTAGAAACAGCGTATCTTGACTGAGAATTTTTACCAGAACAAGAAACCGAAGATACAATCTCAGTTTTTATAGGAATAGGAGACAAATCTCAGATCGATAAGTACTTAACAGTTATTCAAGAAGTTGGCTTTAAAATAATAGCTGTAGAAAAACCAGCTCTGGGATTACTACGTTTTGTACAACAATATTCTGCCAATAGAGAGCCATACTTATTAATTGATATAGATCGAGACGGTATAGATTTAATTCTCGCAAAAAAAGATAATCTTTTATTTTATGATTTTGACTCCTGACAAGATGTTATGGGATATGATTTACGTAAATTTTTAACCACCAAAGAATTTGAAAACTATTTAATCACTAAAATTGCCCCAATAATTAGTTTTTATCAAACACGTTATGGTGGTACTCTAAAATATTTTTATCTATTTTCAGTTATTACAAATCTAAAAGGACATACAATTAATTTTATCCAAAACCAATTTATGTTACAACCTGTACTTTTGAGTAATAATGCACCTTTGTTTGTCAAAAATGTAACCGAAGAATGATATAGTGTTATTGGTACAGCTCGACGTGGTTTAATACCACGAGGCCAAGATACAATTATAAGTCTTATGGCTACTGGCACTGAAACAGAATATATGAATACAAAAATTATTAATTATGTTTCTGCCTGAACCAAAGCCATTATCACAATACTATTATCATTAATGATTTTGATGTTTAGTTTAGAAAAATTTTTATTTAAAAACGTAAAAGACCAAATATTGGCAGAAACCAAAACAAATGATAATACAACAGAACTAAATGCCAAGAGAACAACTCTCGAACAAGAAGCTGATAAATTTAATTTTTATGTAACTAGTATAAACCAATCATTAACATATACCAAAAATTGAAATGAATATTTTAAACCTATTTTTGATATAGCCAAAAAATTTAATATAAACATATTAAAAATGTTTATTAGTGAACCATCGAATAATATTACTTTACAAGCAACAGGCCCATCTAGATCTACGGTAAATGATTTTAAAGAAGCTTTAGATAAAACCGGACTATTTATAAATATCACAAGCCCCTTAGAATCAATAAGCGAAGACCAGGGAACTTTTTATTTTTCATTAAAGTTTGGACTTAAACCACGTACACCTTAAACTATAATATATTTTTTAATAATTGGCCTAGTGGCGAAGTAGCTAACGCTGCGGTCTGCAAAACCGTTATTCGTGGGTGCAAATCCCACCTAGGCCTCATTAAA
>CAYOES010000068.1:0-1755 GCA_964403105.1 uncultured Candidatus Saccharibacteria bacterium | reverse complement strand
AGAGCAGTTGCCTCTTAAGCAAATGGTCGCAGGTTCGAATCCTGTCGGAGGCACATAAATAAATCAAATAAATTATAACGAACCATCTAATTGCATAATATGACCAGAACCGAAGCATATGAATTATTGTGTAAACATATTCAAGAACAAAATTTAATTAAACATTGTTTGGCCACAGAAGCAGGTATGCTTGGATTAGCTGATGTATTAAACGAAAATGAAAATAAAATAAACTGAGGACTTGCTGGTTTGTTACATGATATTGATTATGAATATACAAAAAATAATCCAGAATTACATAGTTTAAAAAGTTTAGAAATATTAAAACCTTTTAACATAAATCAAGAAATTTTAGACGCAATCGAAACACATAATGAAATCCATAAAAAAGAACCTATAAGCAAAATGGCGAAAAGTTTATTTTGTTTAGATCCCTTAACTGGTTTAATTGTAGCAAGTACTTTAGTTCTGCCTTCTAAACAAATTAAAGATCTAACAGTAGAAAATATTATAAATAGATTTAAAGAAAAATCTTTTGCCAAGGGTGCGAATAGAGAACATATTTTAAGATCTGAACAATATCTAAATATATCTTTAAGAGATTTTATCAGTATAGTTTTACAAAGTATGCAGAATATTAACACAGATTTGGGATTATAATTCAAATGCTGTTTTAATATATTTGGATAGACATAGTTTTATACCGAGTATATCTAGATATATGAGTAGGCAGGGCAGTGTGTATATTGAGTATAATATTGATTTTTGTAGTAATGTATGATACAATATACATACGTCGCACAATATAAACCAACAATTCTGGTAATATATTATGACTAATTTAAAAATCCTTTTAAATGACTATCTAAATTTTTTAGAAATTGAAAAAAATAGAAGCATAAAAACTCGCGAAAGTTATAGTCGCTATCTTAATCATTTTTTGAATTGATTAGCACAATATAATAATAATGTGGCTGTGAATAAACTGGTACCTTCAGATATAAATCAAGATACAGTACGAGAATACAGATTATTTTTGAATCGCGAGATTACATCTAAAGGAGGTACAAGAAAGAAAAATACTCAGGGATATTATATTATAGCCTTACGCAATTTTCTAAAATATATTTCGAGACGTGATATTAATGTTTTATCAGCTGACAAAATTGATTTACCCAAAATACCAGAACGCGATATAAATATTATTGACCAAAATGAATTAAAAAGATTACTAAATGCCCCAGATTTATCTAAATTAAAAGGAATACGCGACAAAGCAATTTTGGAAACTCTTTTTTCTACAGGATTACGTGTTTCTGAACTATGCTCTTTAAATAGAAACAATATCAATTTAACAACAGGAGAGTTTTCTGTGCGAGGTAAAGGAAGCAAAGTACGATTAGTATTTTTGTCTGACAGAGCAAAAAAATATCTACAAGATTGAATGGAAAAACGACCTGACATAGAAGAGGCTTTGTTTATAAGCATACCAAAAAATTCAAAAACAAAATTTGTACATAGATTAACCCCCAGATCAATTGAACGATTAGTACAATATTATGCTATTAAAGCTGGTATTACAAAAAAAGTAGTGCCACATACTTTACGTCATTGTTTTGCTACTGATCTTTTACAAAATGGAGCAGATTTAAGATCTGTACAAAGTTTATTAGGACATTCTTCTGTTACTACTACTCAAATTTATACTCATATTACAAATAAAGAATTAAGAACTATACATAAAAATTTCCACGG
>CAYOES010000067.1:0-1801 GCA_964403105.1 uncultured Candidatus Saccharibacteria bacterium | reverse complement strand
TAGATTATACCAGGGGTTTTGAGGGTCACTCCTGTGGAAAACTTACAGGGGTTTGACCCCTGTAAATATCTTTGACCCCTGTAAATATTATAGTTTGTATAAAAATACCCTTGTCAGTAAATATCTCTGCTAGTAAGTAATTCTGTAAGTAATTAGCAATCCATATTTTTATCAATATTAGGTGTGACTGTTTAGTATCTTTTATGTTTTTCTATCTATTCAGCATTAAAACTTGATTAGGTGTTATCCAGGTGTAATAAATTGTTATATTTTCCGTCTTCATATATAACAACATTAAAACTTGATTTAGTGTAAAATAGTGTAAAATTAAAAATTTATTCGGTATATTGAATATCAGGTGTAACAAATTAGTATATTTTACGTCTTCATATGTAACAACATTCAAACTTGCTTGCGCTTCGCGCAATAAAATAAATAAAAACAACCAAAAACAACCAAAACAACCAAAAAAAACAATCAAAAAACCAAAAAACGAAACATGACAAAGGATTTACAAAATCTACAAAATTCACAAAATAACAACTTAAATACACATAACAATGGCCAGGACGAAGTTTTAGCCACTCTTTTATCATTTCGCGATATTAAACCAAGGGCTTTATGACAAGAAGCCAACAAGGGCAGACTTTTAGCAAGAATTAAACAGCAAGAACAGAAAGAAAAACTTGAACAAAAAAACGCCAAATTTATTCAAGCCAAAAATCCTATTTCAAACAACAAAAAATCCTATTTTATCAAACCAATGGCCTGAATGGCTAAACCAGTTGCTATTTCTTTGGCTATTTTTGGATTTGCCAGTGGCGCAGTTTTAGGCACTCAGGCAATTTCACCATTAAGTGCTTTTTATCCTGCCAAAGTATTTGTTGCCAATACTTATTATAAAGTATTACCCAAAGAAAAACAAATTGAATATCGTTTAGCTTTGGCAAATGAAAAACTTAGTGCTTTAAAAACTTTACAAGATGAAACAAACAATCAAAAAATTCGTCAGATATCTTATCTCACCAATTCTCTAACTTCTGATTTATATTTTGCGAGCAATAGTGTAAAACAAATTACCGATATCAAAAAAATAGTAGCTATTTCTCCACAAATCAAACAGGTTACTCAACAATTAGCAAAATATGAACAGCCAGCAATTGCTAAAAATACCAATACCACAGATATTCTGCCTACAACTTCTATCACAGCGCCTACAAACAAAACTGATCAAACTATTGATCCAAAAATTCAGCAACTTGTCAAGCAAACCAAAGAAACAATTTTGGCTGTTATAACTGATAGTGAAGACAAGTTAAACAATTGTCCAGAATATCTTAATATTAAAATAGAAAATTTATCTAATTCTGATCAACCTACTATATTTAATCCAAATAAATATCCAGAAATTGTTATGTATCTACAAGATGCCAAAAAAGCAATTCAAAGCAATGATTGCTTAAAAGCTCTCGAACTTCTTGATAAAGTAGAAAAGCTTAAACTCCAAATACTAATTAACCCGTCTGATTCCATTACAAAATAGAATTGTACGGGATCAATTAGACCATTATCCCTAAACACTAACTAAATATAAAAGTTTAGGATAGGTCGGCTAATGGTTTACAAACTCTTAAATAAAAATTATAAATTTAAATATTACAATGGGAAATAAAAAATTTTTAACCCTTGCAATCACCGCAACATTTGTTTTATCTTCTTTTGCACCTTTTGCTGGTGCTACTACTATTGAGGAATTGCAAGCTCAAATTAATGCTTTGTTACAGCAAATCGCTGCTTTACA
>CAYOES010000066.1:0-1803 GCA_964403105.1 uncultured Candidatus Saccharibacteria bacterium | reverse complement strand
TGCCATTTATTAGTTACGGTGGTAGTTTGTATATAGTAACTTTGTGATCACTGGGTATATTAATAAATATAGCAAATAGCAATTAGTAAATAATAATTTTTTATTTTGACAAATAATAGTTATAAATTAAAAATTAATGTTAGGATTATTTGGATGAATGCGTAAATTTAGATTGCCTTTATTTACAAATTAAACATTATTATTATAATATTGTATTATGTTATTTCATTTTTCAGCTTTTGATCAACAAAATAGATTAGTAGAAGGTGATATTGATATGTCTAATATCGATGCGGTTTTGGAATATTTGTCTCGACAATTATTGCGTCCTATCAAAATTACACCACTTGAAACTGGTGTGAAAAAAATATTAGGATTTATACCAGAGACTATTAGTTTAAAGGATCAAGTATTTTTGTTTAAATATTTGGCTTTAATGTTGAGGGTAGGAACTGATTTGTTAAAAGCCTTGAATATGCTAATGGAGGATTATCAGCCTGGCCCAACTAAAAGATTTTTATTAGAAGCGAGAATAAATTTGGAGCGAGGAAATCCTTTTTATGTGGTATTTGAAAAACATCCAGAGAGCTTTTCAGTGGTTACTGCTAATTTGGTAAAGGCTGGTGAAAAATCTGGTACACTTGAAGAAGTATTAACCAAATTATCAGAAAACTTGGAATCAAGTACAGATTTACAATCAAAAGTAAAATCATCTTTGGCATATCCAACTATTTTAATTGTTATAGCTATTGGAATGATTATATTTTTGTTGATTTTTCTTTTTCCTAAAATGGCGTCATCTTTTTTGGCGTCTGGTATGAAGTTGCCTACATATACAAAGATATTAATATCTATAAGCAATTTCTTTAATAAAAATAAATTATGAATTTTAACAGGTGGACCATTACTGTTGATTAGTTTAGTAGTATATTTTGGCACTACGTCGTCTGGAAAACGTAATTTTAATAAAATATTAAAAGCCATTCCTCCTATTAGACATTTTATGAATGCTATGTCAATTCAGAGATTAACAGATACATTGTCAAGTTTATTACATTCTGGTATGCCTTTAATGGAAGCAATAAAAGTTACTGCTGATACAGTAGGGGATGATGAGTATAAAAATGCTTTGTTACATATAAATCAAAATATCAGTAGAGGTATGACTGTGGGTGAGGCATTTAAGCAAGAAAAAATTTTTCCAACTATTTTGAGTAATCTATTGTCTATGGGAGAAAAAGCTGGACATGTAAGCGAAATTTTGGCAACTTTGTCGAATTTTTATAAGAAAGAATTAGAAAACCAATTAAAATCTCTTGTTGCTTTAATAGAACCAGTGATTTTGATTTTTATGGGAGTAGTTGTTGGTGGTATAGCTTTGTCGGTAATTATGCCAATGTATCAAATGATTGGTAATATGGGCAACGTCGAGGGGACATTACCAGAGGGTGAAATATCTCAAGGATTGTAAAATTTTTAATATATCATTTTAAGATTATGTTTAAAAATTGACAAACAAATAAACAAAAAGGATTCACATTAGTAGAATTATTAATTACAATAACAATTATGACATTTATTGCAGGGTTATCTTTGGATTTATTGTTAAAACCAGCTATGGGTTTAACACTTGATAATACTATTACTGATTTTATAGATTTTTTTCAATATGTACAAGAAAAAAATGAGATATTTGCTACCTCTACTGATAATATATATATAATTCGATTTGCTAATACAACTTCTGATAAACATTATTATGCGTCTTATATTGGAACTCCGAGTGCTGAAACAATAGATAAA
>CAYOES010000065.1:0-1812 GCA_964403105.1 uncultured Candidatus Saccharibacteria bacterium | reverse complement strand
TGCGGTCTGCAAAACCGTTATTCGTGGGTGCAAATCCCACCTAGGCCTCATTAAACTTAATAAATTATCTACAAAACTACAAATAAAATACTAAATTGTGCTATAAAAATTCCAATTATTATTTTGATAAATTATGGTTTATATCGATATAAAATATCTGCTTAAAAGCTTAAATAATATTTATAATAATACAACTAATAACTCTAAATAGTAACAATAATCAAAAATGATAAAATGAACCCAGGTATTGATTTTTTTAAAATTTATGATATAATATATATAATACAATATTATACAAAAATGTAAATAATATGTGCAAATTTCAAGCACAACAACAAGGTCGACATTCATAATTTATTAGATTGCGCAATTTAATAAGTCATTAAAAAACAAAATTTAAATTTTATATTATGGACAATACTTTAACTCTCGCAACAATAACGGCCTTACAAAATCTTTGAATGTCTTTCGTTACATTTTTACCATCATTTATTGGTGCTCTAATTATATTCTTTATAGGATTAATTATTGCCACAGGTATTGGAGAACTAATAGAAAGAATTATCGATGCCTTAAAGATTGATAAGCTACTAGAAAAAATGGGATTTAAAAAATTTACTGATAGAGCTGAAATTAAATTAGATTCAGGATTTTTTGTAGGCCAATTATCCAAATGATTAATTATTTTGGCCTTTTTAAGTGCCACACTATCATATCTTCATTTAGACGCATTCGCCGATTTTATTAGATCAATTGTTGCTTATTTACCAAATGTAATCGTAGCTGTAGTAATATTATTAATTACAGTCTTGATTGCTGAATTTATTAGTAAATTCGCAAAAGCTGGTGCTGAGGGATTTGGTTTAAAAATGGCCAACTTTACTTCTGCATTAGTTAAATGAACTATTTATATAATTGGATTTTTAACAGCTATTGACAAATTAGGAGTACCAACAGTATATCTAAATAATGTATTTACAGGGATAATTATTATGTTTGCATTAGCGGGAGGTATTGCTTTTGGTGTAGGTGGCAAAGATGTAGCCGCTGAAATATTACAAAGTTTGAAACAGCAAGTTAAAGAAAAATAATTTTAGTACTGATTGACATAAAAACATAAAAAACAGCACGTTTAAACGTGCTGTTTTTTTGTTAATTTTATATTTTCATACATATCTATATATTAAACATAAAAACAAAAATAAACATTAATTTAGTATTATAAATACTGATTATTTAACAACATAGCAAAAAATTAAATAACATAGCAAAAAATACTTAGGGGGGTCTTGATTTTTTATAAAAAATATGCTATAATAACCACATAATCAATTTTAAGAATATAATGCAAAAAAACAATAATAAAAAAATAAAATCCAAATCGAAGCGGTAAAACTTAATGGTGTATTTTATTGTTAAATATAACCGCTTCATAAGCGGTTTTTTATTTTTCTAAAATTTTTTCTAAAATTGATGCAAATTAAAAAATAAATACAAAATTTAGATAAACGTAACAGCGTTTTCTTAAACAAAATATCCATCACAATTTATTTTTATACAAAAGAATAAATTATGATGAGGAAACAATTAAGGGCAAATGGTGGATGCCTTGGCACTAAAAGACGATGAAGGACGTAGCATAGCTGCGATAAGCTTCGGGTAGGTGTGTAGCAACCTTTGATCCGAAGATCTCCGAATGGGGCAACCTAATAAACTTTAAAGTTTATTACTTTATTATCGAAGGATAATAAAGGGCAAACCTAGGGAAGTGAAACATCTCAGTACCTAGAGGAAAAGAAAACAATTTCTTGT
>CAYOES010000064.1:0-1845 GCA_964403105.1 uncultured Candidatus Saccharibacteria bacterium | reverse complement strand
TTATGTGTACTAAGGATACTCTTTCTACTTTTGATTATATTAGTGTGAATGTAAATAGTAATATAACAACCCCCCCATCATCTACTACTACATCTTCTGCAACGTCGTCTACTACTTCTAGTACAACTACTACAACAAAATTATTAGAAAGTGGTTTTTGTGGTGTTTCAACATATAATTTTTGTACTAGACACTCAGATTGTATTATTAGTGGTTGTTCTGGGCAAGTTTGTCAATCTAAAACAGAAGCTGAACTCCCTACGACTTGCGAATGAAAGGATTGTTATTCCAAAATAAAATATAACGTTTCATGCCAATGTGTAAATAATAAATGTCAATGAAACAAAAATATAACAACTAGTTCCAGTAGTACTACTACCACAACAACTTTACCAAAATATCAAAAAATTAATAAAGTTGATTTTTATTGTGATATAGTACCAAGATTTGTTTTCCCTAATGAGACTATTTTATATTCTGGTATTTTTCCTAAAAAAGATTTTGGAGAATATACGGGATTATCTAAGGTGGATATTAAGTGATTTTACGCGCCAAACAGTAATGATGAATTTATAGCTATTGATACTCCTGAGACATTACAAATTAATTTAACAAATACTTTTCTTGGTATTAAATTTGAGAAAGAAGGAATATATAAAGCTAAATATTCTATTGTAACAGAATATAAAGGTTATTATGGTGAAGGCGAATGTTTACCAATTGTGGTGTCTGAACAGCCTGCGCATAAGACTATGTTTATTACTTCCAAAGAATATTCTGGTAATTTGGGAGGATTAAAAGGAGCAGATGATATATGTCAATATCATGCTAAGTTAGGTAAACTTTCGGGTACATATAAGGCCATGCTTTCTGATGCGAGTTATTCTGCCAAAGCAAGATTGACACTTGCTGATATACCATATAGAAATGTAAAAGGTGAATTGATTTATGCATCAGGTTTAGAGATTTTTGATGAGAAACATAAGATCGGACGTGTGGCATCTGATGAATTTGGAGGGCCTGCTTATGATTACACTGGTAGAGGAAGTAATAGTTTTTGATCTAATACTTATACTGATGGAAGTATTGTTTTTTCTGAAGCGCAAAAAACTTGTAATAATTGGACATCTACACAAGCTGAGGGAGTTACGGGATTAGTTGCAAAAATTGATTATACTGGACCTATAAAACCCGCGGCTCCTGTAGGCGTCTGTGGAATTCCCCAGCATTTGTGATGCATAGAACAATAATGTTAGATTTATGTAATTAACAAAAATTATTACAATTAAGTTAATATAATATTTAGTAATATTACTACTAAACTACTAAACTACTAACATTGCGTTAGTAGTTTTTTTATTTTTTTATGTTGTATATAATGTGTTATAAAATATTTTAGAAAAAATATGTCAAATATAAATATATATATTATATTCAGATGTATAAATATATCGATTATAAAGAATAGTAAAATTTATTTTAATATTTTGTGTTTAAATATATGGCCTGTGGAAAACTTACAGGGGTTTGACCCCTGTAAGTTTTCCACAATAATACAAAAAACTATCAAAAAACTATTGACAAAGAATTTGTTATTTGTTAATTTTTTCATATATGAAATATATATTTAAAAATATTTTTTAATATTTATAATTTTGTGTGGAGATTAAAAATATTTTTTTATAATCTTCGGTGGAGATTAAAAATATTTTTTATAATCTTCGGTGGAGATTAAAAATATTTATATTTGTATATTGTTTTGTTTTTGTATATTTATGATATTATAATACAAATTTGAAGCACATAAATTATTAATATAATAACCAATATACACATTATAACATA
>CAYOES010000063.1:0-2035 GCA_964403105.1 uncultured Candidatus Saccharibacteria bacterium | reverse complement strand
AAAACAATATAAAGTGATGTTTGAACAAATTATAAAAGTCCTACAAAAATCTTAAATAATTTTTAAAATAATTATAATTTGTCTTTTCTATCTTGTAAACAGCCGAATAATTGGAGCAAAAATTGTTTGAAATCAATTTTTGGGCTGCCATACATTTTGATTATTTGCCCCGCTTCCTCCTCCAGTTGATGTTGTAGTTGATCTGGGTTGGGTAGGCGAAGGTTTAGGAGAATAGGGACCATCATTATATACTACAATATCAGCTTTATCTAATGGCTTTGTAAAATTATTGCTAAAAAAAGTTTTATCATACTCAGCCTCAAAGTAATGATCCCCGGGCAAAAAAGAATATTCCCATGCTCAACAATTAAAATGGTAATATTTAGTAGAACTGGGCAAATATAATTTAAATAAATAGTCAAAATAATCTATTGGAATATTAAAATTATAACTATTCATTGTATTTTTGGAAAGAATCGGTCTACTCATACCAGGTATACCTTCAGTAGGATCATACCTCATTCAATCTCAACACCATACACTAACATATGTAGGGCTTTTAGATGGAGCAGCAAGTGGGCAATGAAAAATCATTTTCATAGGCACATTGAGGTCTTTTGAAATATGATATTCTTTATTAATATCATATGGTTTAAGCTCTATCTGACAACTATCAAGATTAAATTGGCGTTTAATTGTGATTGTTGGCACATCAGATTGTAATATATATAATTCTAATAAACATTCTTTAAATATACCTGCTCTTAATAAATCTTCTTGAAAATTCAGCTGAGCAATGGGTATTATAGTTTCGCCCGGTATCTTATAATTAATGGATTTAGAAAGATCACGTTTTGGTAACCTATATATATTATACCTTATTGTATTATAATTATTTCAATCTCCTGTAGCGTCATACTGTCTACATTTAATATTATACTCTACAATAGCAGTTTGATTAATAGCAGTTTGATTTGTTTTTAAATTATTAACACTTTGACTTTGAGGGGGTTTACAATTTACCCTTAAATCAATAGCAAGAGAGGACAACAACGGATTGTCATGCTGGACAATGGTTTTATTTTCTACGGGATTAACAAGCTCAAATATACAATCATCTTGCTTGTCCATGTCTTCTTGCTTTGGTAAATATTTTATTTTAAAATTAAAAGTCTCTAATTTATAATGAGCACTATTTCTATTTTTAACATCATCTAAACAAAATACCGTATATTCACTTAAATAAAGACATTGATAAGAATTTACTTTTATATTCAAAGTTTTATAAGAACCATTCGAGCTATTCGTATTTTCTTCTTTATTCAAATTAAGGGGCAATACAAAACTCGCCCAATGTGCTTCATTATGAAAATATACACTCGATAAATCTTCTGTGGTTTTACTTGCTAATTGATATTCAAATCCTAAGTAACCTTGAGAATTTACACGGCAATTTGACATTGTAATTTTAAACCAAACAACATCTCCCGGCTTGTATATATTTTGAGGGTCTCACATTTCAATGTTAACATCGCAAGCATCTTTAATATTAATTCAATCCCTGTCGTATTCATAACCTAATGGCATAATAGTGTTTTCTTGTTTAGTATTGGTTGGAGCTATAAGTGGTTTTGTTCCAATACCAGAAGTTTTTAAATCAGGAGGATTTATAATAGTAGAAACTGTAGTTTTATTATCACCTTGAGTATTATTAGTTGTAGGAATATCTAATAGATCTTTTATACTATTAAAAAATCCTGTTCAAAGATTACCTGTGCCTGTACTGGGAGCTATCTGTGGCTGATTACCTGTGCTTGTACCAGGAGTTGTTTGAAATTGATTACCTGTACCTCCTGTAGTGGATCACTGATTGGTACTAGCACCAGGAGTTGTAGTATAACCACCAGAAGTAGATCACTGATTGGTACTAGCACCAGGAGTTGTGGTATTATAACCACCAGAAGTAGATCACTGATTGGCACTAGCACCAGGAGTTGTGGTATTATAACCACCAGAAGTAGATCACTGATTGGCA
>CAYOES010000062.1:0-2076 GCA_964403105.1 uncultured Candidatus Saccharibacteria bacterium | reverse complement strand
TAGATATTGATATTACAGGAGCTCCAATAATATTAAGTACAATAAAAAAAGAAGCCGAAGTGCTGGGTACTCCAAATCAAATCAAAATTATTGAGCCAACTGTCAAAGGACAAAAACTATCATCAAAAGAAGTTTTACACACTTTGATAAAAAATGTTCCTCAGGTTTTATCTGATGCCATAAAAACTGATTATTTAGTGTATACATATTATGGTGAAATAAATCCTGCTCTTGGTTTAATATTTGATATTGATCCGTCTAAACTACAAGATCTTACCGAATCTATGCTTTTATGAGAAAAAAATAAAGCATTGATAAAAGATTCTATTAATTTGTGATTGTTCTCTCCCAAGACTCCTACTGCCAAAACTTTTAAAGAACAAGAAATTTTGGGAGTAAAAGTTAGGTATTTTGCTTATCCAGAAAAAGAAGCTGCTTTGGTATATGCTATTACAGATCATTATTGAATAATAACAACATCACTGGAATCAATGACGAGTGCCATAGATCATTTATCAGTAGGTATGGCTAGTAATACTACTACGAGCACAACTAAATTAGTTATACCCGAAGTGCCGGTATTGCCTACTACTAAGCCTTAATAATTTAAGATTGAAATAATATTTCTATAAAAATATTTAATTTACAAATTTAAAATTATAGTAATGACAAAATTGTTTACTAATTTATTAGTAGTGTTTATGATAATGTTAGGAGTAATTTATTTATTTTCAACCTTGGACCAAATAAATATAACTCGACGAGAAGTTTCTTTAAATGAATTGGTTTCTAATATTGCTTCGCAAAAAATTCAAAAAGTTATAGTAAAGCCTGATTCTATAATTGGTGTTATTGATGATAAAAATGAGTTGATAAGTAAAAAAGAAACAAATATTTCATTTTTTGAGACTTTGAAATATTATGAACTGCCTACTTCGACTTTACAAAAGTTAGATATTCAATTTAAAGAAAATACAGATTGGGCTAGTATTTTGACTATTGGTACTATGGTAATTCTGCCAATACTTTTTATGGTTGGATTTTTTATGTTTATATCTCGACAAGCCAAACAAGGCCCGGGGCAAATTTTTAGTTTTTCACAAGCCAATATAAAACAATTTTCTCCCAATAAAGACAAAATTACATTTAAAGATGTTGCTGGGCTTAAAGAAGCCAAAGAAGAATTGGAAGAAATTGTAGAATTTTTGAAAACTCCCAAAAAGTTTACAGATTTAGGAGCCAAAATTCCTCGGGGAGTATTGT
Source organism: uncultured Candidatus Saccharibacteria bacterium (assembly GCA_964403105.1). Taxonomy (GTDB): domain Bacteria; phylum Patescibacteriota; class Minisyncoccia; order UBA6257; family JAKLIH01; genus CAZFNU01. Next base: position 813 of record CAYOES010000062.1, on the reverse strand, counting down.
TAATGGGGCCCCCAGGGTCTGGTAAAACCTTGTTAGCGAGAGCTGTGGCAGGAGAAAGTGGTGTTCCGTTTTTTTATATTTCTGGTTCAGAGTTTGTTGAAATGTTTGTTGGTGTTGGTTCGGCTCGTGTAAAATCCGCTTTTGCTATTGCTAAAAAAGCTGCACCTTCTATATTATTTATTGATGAAATTGATGCTATTGGTAGAGAAAGGGGATCAGGTATTGGTGGAGGGCAAGATGAAAGAGAACAAACATTAAATCAAATTTTGGTGGAAATGGATGGTTTTGATAAAGATACCCATGTGATAGTTATGGCAGCTACTAATAGACCTGATGTTTTGGATCCAGCTTTATTACGTCCTGGAAGATTTGACAGGAGAATTGTTTTGGATTTGCCAGACAAAGAAGAACGAAAACAAATTTTACAAATTCATTTAAGAAATAAAAAATTTGATCACAATATTGATTTAGATAAAGTGGCTATGCGTACACCTGGGTTTTCTGGGGCTGATTTGGAAAATCTTATAAACGAAGGAGCTATTTTGGCTGTCAGAAAAAATAAAAATAAATTAGAGGAAACTGATTTGTTAGAATCTATTGAAAAAGTAATGATGGGGCCAGAAAGAAAAAGTCATGTTATGAATAAACATGAAAAAGAAATTACGGCTTATCATGAATCAGGGCATGCTATTGTGGCGGCTAAATTGCCTCATGCTAATCCTGTACACAAAATTTCTATTTTACCACGTGGAATAGCAGCTGGTTATACTTTACAATTGCCAGAGGAAGATAAATATCTAAAATCAAAATCAG
>CAYOES010000061.1:0-2086 GCA_964403105.1 uncultured Candidatus Saccharibacteria bacterium | reverse complement strand
TTAAAAGATAATTTTGTTATTAAAAATTATAATGATAAAAATTTTATAGTAGAAGTAAAAGCATCTTTGGAAAGTAAAGTACCTTTAACAGGTATGGAACAAAATATTTACGCCAAAACAAGTAGCAGTGCAATGGCAAAATTAAATACCAAAGTTGACCTTATAACTACAATATTTTATAGAGATTTGAATAGTAATATAACTAATTGTGGTACTTTACCATTAAAAGTAGACACACCAACTTGTTTTACTGTGCACTGATTAATAAAAAATTATACCAATAATTTAAATAATGTCAAAATTACAACAACCTTACCAATGGGTGTAGAATATACTGGTAAATATTCAGGTAATTATGGCGGTGTGGGGCCAAGTTATGATCCTATATCACGACAAATAACTTGAACGCTTTCTAATATTGCATCAGGCTCGGGTATAATTTCTAAAGCTTATGAATTAATATTCCAAATATCAGCCACCCCAACAATACAGCAACAAAATAGCAATATGACATTGCTAAATGAATCGGTTTTAACAGCTGAGGATGCATTTACTCAAAATACTATACAAACTAAATCAAATGGATTCTTTTCGAATACTCTAACAGACAAAACAGTTGGTCCAATGGATGGGATTGTAAGATAAAATAAATAGAGAATATTAAATTATATATATGACAGAAAATTTAATGCAACATATTGTAAATTTGTGTAAAAGGAGAGGTTTTATAACTCTTTCCTCAGAACCTTATGGTGGTTTTGGCAGTTGTTATGATTATGGTCCTTTGGGAGTAGAATTAAAAAACAATATCAAACAAAACTGATGAACAACTATGACAAGAGGTTATGATAATATTGTAGGGGTTGATAGTGCTATTTTAATGTCGCCCAAAGTTTGAGAAGCTTCTGGCCATTTATCAGCTGGTTTTGCTGATGAGTTAGTCGAGTGCAAACAATGTCATAAACGATTTAAATTGAGCGATTTGGATAATAAATCAGTCTGTCCTGAGTGCCAAGGTGAATTATTGCCACCAAGACACTTTAATATAATGATGAAAACTTTTATAGGCCCAGTAGAAGATAGTATATCTGTAACTTATCTACGAGGAGAAACATGCCAGGGTATTTTTATGGATTATCAGTGAGTTTTAGATGCTATGAGGCTTAAAATTCCTTTTGGAATTGCTCAAATTGGTAAAGCTTTTCGTAATGAAATAAATCCTAATAATTTTATTTTTAGAACAAGAGAATTTGAACAAATGGAAATGGAATTTTTTGTTCACCCAAATGACTCAGAAAAATATTTTGAATATTTCAAACAAGAAAGAATGCAGTGGTATATAAAACTTGGTATAAAAAAAGAAAATCTAAGATTTTACGAACATAAAAAAGACGAATTAGCCCACTACGCAATAAAAGCTTTTGATATAGAATATCATTTCCCCTTTGGTTGGCAAGAAATAGAAGGTATACATAATAGAGGGCAGTGAGACTTAGGCAATCATTCAAAATTTAGTGGCAAAGATCTTTCATATTTTGATCCTGAGAAAAAAGAAACTTTTATTCCTTTTGTTATAGAAACTTCAGCGGGCGCAGATAGGGTTACTTTGGCTGTACTTTTAGACGCATATGATGAGATAAAAGGTGGCAGAAGTACAACTACTAATGCTATAAAAGATACAGAAATTGTTTTACATTTACATCCTAAACTTGCTCCTGTTAAATGTGCTATATTGCCTTTGCTCAAAAATAAAATAGAATTAGTAAACAAAGCCAAAGATATTTATAATCTATGAAAATTGGATTATAATATCCAATATGATGAAACAGGGACAATAGGCAAGAGATATAGACGACAAGACGAGATTGGCACACCTTGGTGTCTTACAATAGATTTTGATACATTAAAAGATAATACAATAACTATACGAGATAGAGACACAATGTCGCAAAAGCGTATAGCTGTTGACGATGTTGGACATAATTATTTTAATTTTTAATTTTTTATAATTTTAAATTTTTAATATGGATAAAATCATTAAACAAATTCCAAACAAAATTGAATATACAAAATATAAATTATCAAA
>CAYOES010000060.1:161-2138 GCA_964403105.1 uncultured Candidatus Saccharibacteria bacterium | reverse complement strand
TTGGTTTATTGTTTTCATATTTTAGATTAATTTGTTTTGTAATATCAAATGTAAATTGACAAGGATTAGCTTTACATATTTCTCCTCAACTTTCGGCTAAATGAACTGTAACTGTATTACTATAATATTTTGTAGCAATTGTCGCATCAGCACAACGAACTTGAATATATGTTTGTTGAGCTCCATCTTTTTTGGCTTTAAAGATTTTAGTGGTAAGTAAATTATCTAAACTATAATTCGAGATAAAATTACCTTCTTTTTGATCAGAATTTTTCCAATATATCATACATTTTGCCTCATTAGCCTGAGGTTTATAATCTGAAGTAATAGTAAAAGTAAGCTCTTGATTTTCATAAGCTATAGTAGGATTAACAGAAAGATGAATTATTTCTTTTTGTTGCTCTGGACTTGGTTTTCCTTCTGCTCCTCCTCCTTTATCTCCTCCTTTATTTTCATTAGTAACTATTTGTATAGCTTTGTCTCTGGTAGAAATAAATCTTTCAGTATGTTCTTCTCCATGATGAAATCCGTCTTCTTGATTGGTGAGATAATACATATCTACCATCAAAAGTTTTAATCTGGCATCGTTTGGTAAAGTAGCTAAGGTTTTGGCAGAACAACTCAAAGTATATTCTGTACCAGATTTATAAACTTCAGCATTCATATTTTGGCTCTGACATAAAACAGATTGCTTTTTGCCTTCATTGTATAAATCATGGATATCAATATAAGCACTTACTTTTGTTGGTTTAACATCAATAGTACTATAATCGGTACAAACTAATTTAAACTTAACAGTAATATCTTGAGTTTGCTGATTGGTAACATAAATTTTATTTGTATTGGGTGTCATACTAACAATATCAAGATAACAATCATTTTTAATTTTGCTAGTATCTGTTTTTGCTCCGGGTTTATAAACAAGTTCTATAAATTGAGGATCAGATTCATAAGTAGTAGTTTTGTTTCCTTTACGAATATAACCAGCTACACTTAATTTCATTTTATAAGCTTTATTCACGGGGATATTGATACTACCCGTACAATTGGGGATTTCTATACCTTCTACTTTATAACCATATTTCCCTGTATTTTGATAATCAGCTTCGAGATTATATCCACAATCTACAAGTCCTTCTGGTTTAGATACAATAGTTAATTTTATTGTATCGTCTAACTTGTTATATTCTTTTTTATCAACAGCAATTTTAATTGTTTTACCACCTGTTGGTGTAGTATCTCCTTCAGTACTTCCAGCATCAACTGTAATATAAATTTCTTTGGGTGCAGTAATTTTAGCTTCACCTTTAGCATTTTCGTAATTACCTACTGCAACAATTTTTACTTTTGTTTTACCAGATTGTCCAGCTTTAGCTAATATAGTAATTATATTAATATCATATCTTTGTTCAAATTTACCATCAGTACTTGAAATAGTAATACCTTTATCTCCCTGCTCGGGCAAAAATTGAATAGTATATTTATTAATTTTTAATTTATCTGCACAAGAAGAACGAATGGTGCCTTTTATTGTATCGCCGATTTCATATATTGGCTGTTTAGAATCCAAGTATATAGAAGTAATTTTACATTCATCACCAGTATCAGATGAAGATCCTTCTGTAGTATATAAAGATGGATTATTTAAATCAAAAGGACTAATAGTAGGAACTGTAGTTTTATTATCACCTTGAGTATTATTAGTTGTAGGAATACCTAATAAATCTTTTATACTATTAAAAAATCCTGTTCAGAGATTACCTGTGCCTGTACCGGGAGTTGTTTGAAATTGATTGCCTGTGCCTCCTGTAGTAGATCACTGATTTGCTGCACCAGGAGTTGTAGTATAACCACCAGAAGTAGATCACTGATTTGCTGCACCAGGAGTTGTATTATAACCACCAGAAGTAGACCACTGATTGGCACCAGGAGTTGTATTATAACCACCAGAAGTAGACCACTGATTGGCACCAGGAG
>CAYOES010000059.1:0-2285 GCA_964403105.1 uncultured Candidatus Saccharibacteria bacterium | reverse complement strand
AGTGGACCTGATGGGTGATGCTCCCACTACCTCTTGTATGCCATACAAGCGCTCTACTGATGAGCTACAGGCCCATATTAAAATATTTTACACATATATATTTATATATCATAATTTACCATATTTTTAATACATTTTCAAGACCTAATCCTAAAATATTATAATCTATTGAAAAACTATACAAAATATGATAGTATATATGATAGAATAGTTTTATCAAAATAATAAATAAAGCGTCGACGATTTATTACTATATATAACTTAATAAAAATATAAGTAATTAGTGTTAGTAATTAGTACTTAGAAATAAACATTATATATATCCATACATTATTCTTTATATTTCTAATTACTAAATACAAAATACTAAATACTGAAAAATTGGTTGCAAACACAATTTTTCTGTGCCGAGGTAGCTCAGTGGTGGAGCGCTTGCCTGAAGAGCAAGGCGTCGGGTGTTCGATTCACCCCCTCGGCACATATTACAAATATATATAATAATCTTGTGTTGTTACAAGAATATCTTCATCTTTATATGGAGAACAGAAAATTTATATAACAATAAACTTAATAAATATATTAATAAATATTAATAAATATGATTCCTAGATTAAAATACCAAAAAATAAATATACCTACTAATAATAGTGCTATTGAGGGCACTGTATTAGCAAAAGATAAAAAAGCTTTATATGTTGATGCTAGCCCTTTGGGGTTAGCCATTGTTCGTGGCTATGAATTTAATGCTGCTAGAAATTTTATAAAAGACCTAAATATAGGAGACAAAGTAATTATTAAAATTTTAGAATTAGACAATGAATTAGGTCTTATAGAAGCTTCGCTTAAAGAAGCCAGCAGAGATAAAATATGAAATTATCTTACTGATATAAAAAGAAACAATGAAACAATTGTTGTACGCCCAACAGAAGCTAATCGTGGAGGTTTAATTATAGACTTAAAGGGTATCCAAGGTTTCTTACCAGCATCTCAATTATCTCCTAAACATTACCCTGAAGTAGACGGAGGCGATAAAGAAACTATTCTTGCTAAACTCAAAGATTTAGTAAATAGAGATATTGAAGTCAAAATTTTAGATTTAGACGAGGAAACTAATAAACTTATTTTTTCAGAAAAAGAAGTTCAACATGAAGAAGAAAAACAAAAATTAGTAAGCAATTTCCAAATTGGCGATGTTGTGGAATGCACAATAACTAAAATAGTTCCCTTTGGTATGTTTGTTAAATTCAACAATCCCCCAATCGATGGATTAATTCATATTTCAGAAATAGATTATCAATTAATTGCTAATCCAGCTGATATATACAAAGAAGGAGAAAAAATACAAGCTAAAATTCAAAGTATTACTAATAACAAAGTATCTCTGTCTATAAAAGCTTTAAAACCCGATCCTTGAAAAGATGCCACAGAGATTTATAAAGCAGGAAAACAATATGAAGGGAAAATTCTAAAAACTGGTACGCTTGGAGTGCTTGTAGAATTCGAACCAGGTATTTATGGTTTTATGAAATATAATGATGTAGAAAATAAAACCAAAATTGACCAACCATTAGAAATTGGAGAAAAAAGAAATTTTACTATCAAAACAATAGATCCTAATACTAGAAGAATTGCTCTTACTCTTTAATTTCTCACTCAAATAAATAATAATAAAGAAATAACACATTTATAATAATTAGTAAAAAATCAAAAAACCCCGTCTTACTGAAGTAAGGCGGGGTAATTTTTTAAAAAAACTACTTTACTTTATAAGTTCTTTTAATGCTTTAGCAGGTCTAAATTTAGCTACTTTTTTCGCAGCAATATTAATTTTTTCTCCTGTTTTAGGATTAATACCGACTCTAGCAGCTTTTGATTTTACGGTAAATATACCAAAACCACTAATTGCCGTGTCTTCGCCCTTTTTTAAAGCTTTAGCTATAGAATCAAAAATACCATTAATGATATCTTCGGCTTCTTTCTTAGTCATTTGAGTTTTAGCATGGACCAATTCAACTAAATCTTCTTTTTTCATATTACTATTAGTTTAAAAATTGTTTTTTAAATGTAGTAATTACCAAGCCAGCGACCTTTTACTACTTAGTAACCCTAATTTTAAGTATATGTAAATTATAGCATTTTTATATATTTTTTGCAAGTACCTACATATATTAACAACATATTAGTATATTGGGCAATCTAATATTCAAAAACTTGGTTTTTGAAATATATCTGATATATCGGAATATAAAAGTAAGAAGTATAGACTAATACCCCTTATACTCTTC
>CAYOES010000058.1:0-2294 GCA_964403105.1 uncultured Candidatus Saccharibacteria bacterium | reverse complement strand
TTTTAATCAAGCATTTTGATAAGCTACACGCGCATAAGAAATAGCATGAGCTTTATTAAAACCATATCTAGCAAACGGTATAACTCATTCTCACAATTGTTTTGCTTTATCTATAGACATACCATTAGCAACCAACCCTTTTATAAATTTTTGTTCTTGTTCCAGCAATAATTCTTTTTTCTTTTTGCCTATTGCTTTGCGCAAAATATCTGCTTCGCCCATTGTATACAAAGCTAAATCGTGAGCTAATCGCATTAACTGCTCTTGATACACCATAACACCATAAGTTTTACCTAATATAGGTTCCATTCTTGGATCCAGATATTTACACTGGGTTTTACCTAATTTATTATTTATATACTGTGAAATAAATTCTATTGGCCCCGGACGATATAAGGCAATAACTGCTGCTAAATCTTCAAAATTATCAATCTTCGTATCAATCGCCACTCTTCTCATACCCTCGCTTTCCATTTGAAAAATTCCAATAGTATCACCTCTTCGTAATAATCTAAATACATTAGGATCTTCAAACCCAAGGGCATCTAAATCAATATCTTTATTATAAAGCTTTTTTATAACTCTTAAACTTTGTTTTATAATAGACAAATTAGCCAAACCTAATATATCGATTTTTAACAAACCCAAAGCTTCTATATGATACATCGGATATTGTACTATAATATCTTTCTCTGATCTACTCGAATGTTGCAAAGGAACAAAATTATCTAAAGGTTCAGGGCTCACAACTACTCCAGCTGCATGAGTTGACACATGTCTGGCTACACCTTCTAATTTTTTCGAAACATCAATTACTCGTCTTGCATCGGGATTATTATCATATTCTTCTTTAAATTCTGGAATATTTTTTAAGGCATCATCCAATTCCATATGTACCTGAATCATTTTTGACAATTTGTCACCCAAAGCATATGGTAAACCCAAAGCACGCGTGACATCTCTAACAGCCATTCTAGCTTTCATAAAACCAAAAGTAATAATTTGCGAAACATTATTAGAAGAATATTTATTGGTAATATATTCTATAACCCGACCTCTATCTTTATCTGCCACATCAAGATCGATATCTGGCGGGCTAATACGATCAGGGTTCAAAAATCTCTCAAAATATAAATCATATTTAATAGGATCAAGCGCAGAAATACCCAAAATATAAGAAACAACACTGCCAGCAGCCGATCCTCGTGTATTAAACGGAATTTTTGATTCGCGACAATATTGTGTAATATCTCTAATAATTAAAAAATAATCTATAAAACCTGTAGTCTTGATAACTCCTAATTCGTATTGAACACGATCTCTCGCTTCTTTATTATCTTTTGTATAATATAAAGGAAATTGATTTCACGCCAATTCGTTTAAATAATCTTCGGAAGTTTTATTATCAGGAGCCACAAACTTAGGAAAAAATAATTTATTTTTTACAAAATCAAAATTACAACGATCAACTATTTCTTGTGTATTTTCAATAACCTCAGGAGTATCTTTATATGCTTCTATTAATTCTTTGGGATCAATCAAAGATAAATCAAATTTGGACATAGACAATTTTCTATCTTGATCGTTTATATCTGCATCACTTTGCACTGCCAACAAAACTTCATGAGTTTCTTTATCCTCTTTCAAAATATAGTGTGTATCACAAGTTACTACTGGTTTGATATTAAATTCTTTAGCAAACTCCAACAAAACAGCATTTACCTTTTGAGTCTCTTCGTCTTCTTTATGGTATTGTAATTCCAAATAAAAATCTTCTTTACCAATAATATCCAAATATTCTTGTAATATTGTTTTAGCTTTATCTTTACCTTTAAATAAAATTGTTTGAGCCAACTCCCCTTTTTTACATCCTGACAAAAAAATTATACCTTTATGATATTGTTGTAATAATTCTTTATCAATTCTTGGTTTATAATAAAATCCTTGCAAATGTGCAATACTTACTAATTTGATTAAATTTTTATATCCCTCAGCATTTTTTATTAAAGCTGTTAAATGAAAATTAAAACTATCTAAATGTGGCTCTTTCATATACAATCTTCTGGGTGCAACATATAATTCACATCCAATTATTGGCTTCATGCCCCTTTCTTTCGCAGAATCATAAAATTCCACAACCCCATACATATTACCATGATCAGTAATAGCCATAGAATTCATGCCCAACTCCTTAGCCCTATCCAATAAATTAGGAATTTTGCATAAACCATCTAACAAACTATAGTGAGTATGTACGTGAAGATGAGTAAATTGCATCCTTTGAAATTTAAAGC
>CAYOES010000057.1:0-2295 GCA_964403105.1 uncultured Candidatus Saccharibacteria bacterium | reverse complement strand
GTACTGGCAATATTGTTTCATCTTCTGGTGATGTTAAGGGTGCTCGTCTTTGTATTGGTGATAATTGTCAAGATTCATGGACTTCTGGAGGATCTGTACCAACTGGAGGTATGATTTTTAGTGATAATCAAAACAACCCTAATTTATTGAGCGCAGGTTATTTGAATACGGGTAAATTGATTAATTATGTTGAGTGTGTTAATGGACAATTTAATCCAAATGGAGAATGTATTTGTGATATTTGTTGTTGTCAACATTATAGTGAATTTTTATATGTTTATCAAAAATTACCTTAAATTATTATAATGAATTGTGATTCTATAGTTATAGGTACAGCAACTTTTGATACTTTCTTAAAGGGTTTTAAATATGAAATTATAAATAGTAATGTTTATGCAAATGGTAAGGCATTGGCTATTGCTTATGGCAGTAAAGAAAAAGTAGAAATTATAGATCATCAAGCAGGGGGTGGAGCTGTAAATATAGCTTTGTGTTTAGCAAGATTAAGATTAAAAACTAATATTATAATTAGAATTTGTAAAGATTATGAGGGAGATTTTATTTTGAATACATTGAAATCCCAAGGAAATATTTTTACTAATTATATACAGTTTGATAGAAATATAAAAACGGCTTCCTCGTGCGTATTAGTTACGGGCGATGGCGAGAGGACTATTTTATCATATAAGGGGTGTGGTCAAAATTTAGTTATAGATAGTAAGATATTGAATAAAATAAAAACCCATATGTTAGTAGCTAGTACTATTGCTGGTAATTCTACAAATTTTCAAGCGATTTTCGAATATAAAAAACAACATCCCGAAACTATACTTATTGCTAATCCCGGAGTGGCGGATATAGAAATTTTGAGAAAACACAAAGAGTGATTACATTATTATGATGTTTTTATTGTAAATCAAGAAGAAGCTACTTATTTATCAGATATTGATTATAAGAAAGTAAAAGAGTTGTTTACTTGATTGGATAAATATGTTGAAGGAATTTGTATTATGACAATGGGAGCTGACGGTTTAATATTTTCTGATAGAAATAATATTTATACAGCTAAAAATTCTGAAGATGTTGTAGTTGTTGATAGCACTGGTGCAGGAGATGCTTTTGTAAGTGGATTTACGGCTGGTTATTATCAAAAACACGACCCAATATATGCTGTAAAATTTGGCTTAGCTAATTCTTCGCAAGTAATTGAAAAAATAGGTGCCAATATAGGATCTTTGAGTCTTGCTGATTTAAAATTAGAAAGATGAAAAAATGATTTTGAAATTATTCAAGTCAATAAAATTTAATAAATATTGAAAATTAAAATATGGAAAGATATATTCAGCCAATTTTAAAAAATAATAAATGTTTTATTCTTGCCTATGATCATGGTTTTGTACACGGAGGAAGTGATTTTAATAATAAAAATTGTGATATAAATTTTATTTTTGATTTGGCTTTACAGGGTGGTTTTACAGGCATAGTTTTGCATAAAGGATTGGCAGAGTATTTTAGAGATTCAAAATATTTTAATAAAGTGCCTCTTATTGTTAAATTAAATTCAAGCACTTCTTTGCCAATAAATACACAAATAGATACGGCGAAATTATGTTCGGTTATATATGCTAAAAAATTAGGCGCAGTAGCAGTTGGATATACAATTTATTTAGGATCAGAAAATGAAAATAAGATGTTTGAAGAATTTTCAGATATTCAAGAACAGGCACATGCCTTAAATATGGGAGCAATAGCTTGAATTTATCCTAAAGAAAAGAAAAATATATTAGAAACAAATCAAAAAAATGATTTTATAACTCAATATGCCACAAGAATAGGTTTGGAATTGGGTGCAGATATGATAAAAATTAAAAATAATGCAACAAAAGATGGTTTGAAGCGAGCAATAGAATTAGCTAAGCCCGTAAGGGTAGCTTTGGCAGGAGGTGAAATAATAAATAGTCAACAATTTTTAGATATAACGAAACAATTTATGGATATTGGTGGGTGTGGTTTAGTAGTTGGCCGAAATATTTGACAACGTGATGATGCCTTAGAATTTTCTCAAAAAATCAAACAGATAATTTTTGAGTAAACAAATTATTATGCCCAGATCTGTATTATGATTTAGAATAATAGTCCTTGGTTTTATACTGGGACTTTTTTTGTTTCAAAAACACATAAATATGTCAAAAATTAGTGAATATTGGGTTGGAAGAGAAGTCCAAATTGAGGGTATTGTTATGCGTAATCCAGTAGAAATAGAAGATAAAAAATATTTAGCAGTAAAACCAATTT
>CAYOES010000056.1:0-2344 GCA_964403105.1 uncultured Candidatus Saccharibacteria bacterium | reverse complement strand
CCTTTAGATTTTTGATATAAAGATTTTTTACGTTCTGAATATGAATATTCACAAGGAGATGACAACAATTCAAGAGCTATTTGACAAATATACATATTGGCATATAAAATTATTGGAATTTCTGATTGGTTACTTATTTCCAAAGTTAAAGTACCTTCAAACCCTGGATCTACAAACCCAGCAGTATGTACTAAAAGACCAACACGCGCCAAACTACTTTTTCCTTCTGCTCGTGCTGCAATTCTATTAGATAATTTTATATATTCTTTGGTACTAGTCAAAACAAGATGATTAGGATGTAACACAAAACCTTCGCTATCTTTCAATATCTGTGTAGCAACTAATTTATTAAAATCTATATGCTTTCTTAGATCTACACAAGGTGCTTTATGAATAACAAACATTTTAAAAATAGGACCTAATTTTAAATCTATAGATGCTGGTTCTATTTGTTCTGTTAAAATTTTTGGCATAAAAACTATATCTCCTTCTTTAATAGCTTTTTTAATATCTCTATCTGATAAAACCATAATATAATGTTTATTTTATAATATGTAATTAAAAATAAATCTAACACATATTTTAAATTAAATCAAGATGTGTCATTGTTTAACAAATAATTATTTTTTAATAAAATTTTTGTAATCTTGAAGTCAAGGGCTTCGATTATTTTTTAAATCATTATAGTTTGGTATTTGATAAAATTCTAATATGCCATCCAAAAAATCTGAAAACACCAAAACTTTACCATCAGGAGAAACACCCAGGGCCGTAGGTTGATTACCTCCGATAATAGCATCAACTAATTTGCCAGAATTGGTATCAAAAATCAAAACTGTACCTCACTCTGGCCCAGGTATTGAATAATTATCCTCTGAATAATTTTGCCCACGACAAGATACAAACAATAAATTACCATCTAAAGATAAGGCTATAGTATTGGGATTTTCATCTGTTTTGACAAAATTTACAATAGAATCATTAGCCAAATTCAATTTTAAAATATTATTTTTGCCCATATCAGAAATATACATTATACCCCTTTTTTCATCTACTACAATATGACGCAAAGCTACTCCTTGATCGTAAAGAATTTGACTTGTTTCGTCTTGTAAATTAATTTTTTGTAGCTCTCCTTTGTCATAACCAGCAACATAAAGATATTTATTGTCTTTGGTAGGATAAATACTGCGAGGAGTTTTGACTGTTTTGATGTTTCGTATTAATTTTCCTGTTATTAAATCAAACTCTGATACATTATTACCACTTCAATTAGAAGCATAGAGTTTTTGTTCGTCATACGACAAAACGATAACTTTTGTTCAGGTACTATTGGTTTTAAACACACGTAAAATAGTTTTAGTTTTTGCATCAATTTCAAACACCGAGCCTGTCTCCATTTGACTAATATATACCTTAGATCCATTTTTATTTACCACGACTTCTACACCTCCATAATTATTAAGAACTATATTGGTTAGAGTATCATAAAATTTCCCACTATGAACAACTACCCCACGTTTTGTGTTTAATAAAGAAGTGACTCATATTTCTTGTCCATTAGGAACAAAGGCTAGGCCTTTTGGAGAAGGTGCTGTTTTAACTTTGTATAAAAATTTAGACAACGATTGATTTTTATTGTCAGAAACTGTTGATGGCTTATATGAAGATACTAAAGGCAGTGTACTAGACACAGAAGTATTAGTAGAAACACTCACATTGGGCTTAATAATAATGTGTTTTGGTCTCTGAAATATAATACAAACCAAAATAATAAAAACACTTACAATAATAGCAATATAATAATACCCGGGTAACTTATACATTATTTAGTTTTTAATAATTTATTCTGTTCTTGGACAATTATATCATTATCTATTTTCTGATACAATGGCGCAACATTTTGAATAGTAATTTTTGATAATAAAGATATAAGATAGTGCTGTAGATCATTGGCGTTGGGTCATACATCAATTGTAATTCCCAACATATTATCTAATGTCTCAGACCCTTTGGTTAAAATTGGCTTAGCAAACAAATCTAAACACAAAACACAATACAAACAATTCACCATAATTTGATAAAATTTTAAGGGGTCTACATCTTTAAGTTTTCAAGGCTGTGCTTCTGAAATATATTTATTAGCAAAGCTAGAAAAATTTATAAATTCTGTATAATAATCTTTAAAATGCAGAGAGTCTAATGATTTAATTATGTCTAAATAACTTTTAGATGATTGTTTTAAAATATTTTTGTCTATCTGAATATTTTTATTTATAGATATATTTTTAGATAATGTTAGCACACGATTAACAAAATTAGCAAAATTACCAATAAGAACATC
>CAYOES010000055.1:0-2353 GCA_964403105.1 uncultured Candidatus Saccharibacteria bacterium | reverse complement strand
GTTCTGTCAATTTTGACAGCTTCTGGTTTGGCTACAATACTTTTTACAATAGTCTCCAAAACCATAACATCACTAGGAGTTTCCATATCTTAAATTCTTATTAACTCTTTATTTTAAGAGTAGCTCGACTAAATTGCTACTTAAATATAAATATAGCACAAAATAATAAAAAATACAAGCCCTAATAATCGAGCCTGTATCCTGTATATAGAAATATTGGTGTTTTTGATGATCTAATATATTATTTTTTGTCTTTTTCGGATTTTTTTGCTGTTTTATGTTTGGGGATTTTTTTGCCCTTAATAATATTATATCTAACTAATAAATTAAAAACAGAAGCTGTTGGCTGAGCGCCTTTATGTATCCAGTCCAATACTTTTTCTTTGTTTATTACCGCTTCCTTGGTTTTGGGATTCATCCAGCCCAATATATCATTAGCAATACCACTATTTATTGCTTTTTTAGAATCAATCAAAACTAAACGTAAAATTTGTTGATGTTTCTTCCCTTCTTTTTTAAATCTAATTGATAACATATTTTATTTTTTATTATTAATATATTGATAGTATTAACTTAAATGTGTTTTAATATCTTTATATCTTATCATATTTTATTCATAAAAGCAAGAACTATTTTGCTACTTAATATTATTTAATTCACTTTCTAAATGTGGTATAGTTTTTGACGGAAAATCCACAGGAGATAAAATAGTATTTGCTGTAACTTCTGGTACATTTATCGCTATGCCTGGCTCGGTTTTAAAATTAAACAAAATTATTAAAGTAACAACAATAATTAAACCAATTATAACAAAAATAGTAGTTTTGTTCATATTATAAAATTTAATAATGTTTTATATATTTCGTATCTGTATATAACATATATTATAGCACAATCTTAAAAAAATTTCAACAAAGTTTTCCACATATAGCATATTTTACATTTTTATGATATTATTAAAATATATACAAGCATATACTAATTTACTAAACATACAAACAATAAATATTAAAAAACACTTAAATAAATAACAAATATGATTGTAGATGACGTAATAATAAAAATTAAAGCTGGCGATGGTGGTAATGGAGCTGTGGCATTCAACAGAAATATGAATCAATATGGTCCTGTTGGCGGTTCGGGAGGCAATGGTGGTTCTGTTTATGTAGAGGGAGTTTCGGATTTAGATGCTTTAAAACAATTCAAAACAAAAAAAATTATAATAGCTGAAAATGGACAAAATGGCCGTGGTCAATTTATTGACGGCAAAACAGGAAAAGATGTTGTTATAAAAATACCAGTAGGCACAGTTGTACACAATTTAAATACTAAACAAGAATATGATATAACCCAAATTGGTCAAAGAATTTTAATTGCCAAAGGTGGTATTGGCGGTAGAGGTAATTTTCATTTTAGATCTTCTACTAACACTTCACCAACAAAATTTGAATATGGCACAAAAGGAGAAGAATTTGATATTAGATTCGAGCTCAAAATGATTGCGGATATAGGACTTATTGGTTTTCCTAATGCTGGTAAGTCAAGTTTAATAAATGAATTAACCAATGCTCAAAGTAAAGTTGCTAATTATCCATTTACTACTCTTGAACCCCATCTAGGCGTCTATTATGACTTAATAATTGCTGATATACCAGGGCTTATTGAAGGAGCTTCAAACAATAAAGGGCTTGGATTTAAATTTCTAAAACATATAGAACGTACCGAGGTTTTGTTCCATCTTATTGCTTGTGATTCACAAGATATAATAAAAGAATATCAAACTATTAGAAATGAATTAGAAAAATACAGCAAAAAATTAGCTAGCAAAAAAGAATATATAATTTTAACAAAAACTGATCTTGTCAACGAACAACAACAGAAACAACAAATCGAACTCCTTTCAAAATTTAACAAAAACATTATCCCTGTATCAATTTATAATTTTGACCAAATGGAAAACTTAAAATCAATTCTAAACAAACTGATTAAAAATAAAAACACCCAAGACAACAACAAAAATAACAAAAAAGATAATAAATAATAATTGTAGTACTATTTATGATTGCGTGCTTCCAAATCCTCCCCTATTGTTTGTTTTTATAAAATTAGAATGTTTTAATTTGAGAATATCTACTTTCACCAATAAAGCTTGAGCTATACGCTCACCCTTATTAATTTGTACTGCCTTATTATTAAAATTATAAAATTCAACTTTTATTTCATCATCATTGCCATAATAATCTTGATCAATAATACCAATACCATTAGCAACAAATAAATTCTTTTTTATGGGAGTTGAAGAACGCGAGGCAATTAACAAAGCATAGCCTTTCGGTACCTTAATAATTAAATT
>CAYOES010000054.1:0-2366 GCA_964403105.1 uncultured Candidatus Saccharibacteria bacterium | reverse complement strand
CTACTAATTGCTCCCAACATTTTACCAATAGCTATTTCTGTTTTTGAAATAGGTGCCACAAGTATTTCTCGCATAAATCCAAATTCCCTGTCTCATACCAAAGATATAGTAGAATCAAATACTGCTACTACCACTGACAAGACCAATACTCCAGAATAAAAGAAATGAGCAAAATCAAAACCTATTATATCTGATGGGAGCATTGATGAAATTCCTTGACCAAAAATAAGAACCAAAATAAAAGGCAAAAAAATAGAAGTTAATACCTTTAATTTGTTTCTTCAAAACAAAAGCAATTCTCGCTGCCAAATAATATTTATAGCTTGCCATTCTTTTATGACATATTTATTAAACATATTATACTTGTTTAGTTGTTATATTTTATTATAAATGATTGTGAATACTTAATTTACCATTTTCTGGATTTTTGTCTCTGATTTGTCGTCCAGTTAACTCCAAAAATATATCTTCCAAAGTGGGTTTTTGTAGATTTATAGATCATATTTTTACAGAAGTTTTTTCAATAATTTGTGGCAGTAATGTCTCGCCGTTTTCTGCTTCTATTAGAATATTTTTGCCTAATTGTTTAATATTCAAATCTGGAAAATTTGTTTTTAACTCTACAATAGCTTCTTGATTATTAGCAGTTTTTAATACTACCAAATCTGTGCTGATCATCTTTTTTAAATTATCAGGAGTATCGCAAGCAACTATTTCTCCATAATCAATAATAGCCACTCTGTCACAAATTTCAGCTTCATTTATATATTGAGTTGTCAAAAATATTGTTGTTTCATATTCTTTTCTCATTTTTAATAAATAATCTCAAATTTTATTTTTCGTTTGAGCATCCAAACCAACAGTTGGTTCGTCTAAAAATAAAATTTGTGGCTCATGGATAAATACTCGCGCCATCTCTATACGTCTTCGTGTACCTCCAGAAAGTTGTTGCACAGGTATGTTTCTTTTATTTTCAAGTTCCAATAGTTTTAAAATAGGATATAATTTTTTACGAAATTGGTTTTTGTTTAATCCATAAAGTTTGGCATGCAAATACAAATTTTCTTCTACTGTTAAGTGATTGTCCAAAGTAGTTTCTTGAAATACGATTCCAATAGATTTTCTGACCTCCAAAGGATTATTTATTATATCAAAATTATTTACCAATGCGTGTCCGCTAGTTGGCGCCAATAAAGTACAGAGTATATTAATAGTAGTAGTTTTACCAGCACCATTAGGCCCTAAAAAACCAAAAATTTCACCTTTTTTGACATTAAAGCTTACATTATCTACTGCCAAAGTATGAGGAAATCTTTTAGTTAAATTGTGGACTTGTATTGCTCAATTATTTGTTTCTATATTATTTTCCATAAAAATAAATTAGTTTAATAATTAATTATAGAATTAATTTTGAATGGTGGGGAGCTTGACGAGAGTTTGATATATAACAATTTTTATTATATTTGTTTTCATTACTCAGTATCAGTATAAGAATAATTGTTTTAGAGAGCGAGAGACGGGAATTGAACCCGCGTATCTAGCTTGGAAGGCTAGCGCACTACCATTGTGCTACTCTCGCAATTTATTGACTATTTATATCATTATTATAAATATGCCTAAAATAATTAAATAAATGCTAAAATATCATAATTTTGATTCTTTAAACATATATTTTAGCATTTTTATGCTAATAATACCAAATAAACAAGAAATAATCAAGCCTAACAACAATTCTACTCTCAATGATTTAAATAAAGTAAAATTTTTGATTATTTCTAAAATATTAGCGCCCAAAATAACCGGTATTGCTAACAAAAAAGTAAATTTAAAAGCCGTTTGTGGTTTTAAATTTCGTGATAACGATGCATACAGAGTAGTACCTGATCTTGATATACCTGGCAACACAGCAATACCTTGTAAAGTTCCTATGATTGTAGCATCTCGTATAGTAATATCTTCTAAATCTTTATTATTTTTTTGCTGTTGTTGAATGTTTTTGTTTGATATTAATAATATAATTGATGTAATAATAAACCCTATACCAATCATTTGTAGGCTGATTGTATTGATAATATTTTCTAAACAAAATCCAATGATCGCTGTTGGTATACAGGCAATTACTATTATTCAAATTAGATGTCATTTTTTTTGAGTAAAGATACTTTTAATATCATGTCACAACACTATAATAATTGATAACACAGTACCTAAATGTAAAAAAGTATCCACGAGTAAATTGTTTGCGCTAAAATTAATAAAGTGTTGGATAATTGCTAAATGTCCGGAGCTGGAAATAGGGAAAAATTCTGTTAAACCCTGAACAGCGCCTAATAATATAATTTGTCAGTAATTTACCATTATTTGTT
>CAYOES010000053.1:0-2366 GCA_964403105.1 uncultured Candidatus Saccharibacteria bacterium | reverse complement strand
CCATTCATATAAGGCCATAAAACCGTAGGAATTTTTATTGAACCTGTTTTTGTTTGATAATTTTCAATTATAGCTATCATAATTCTACCAAGCGCTATAAAAGTACCATTAAGCATATATGCAAATTGGCTATCGCCTTTAATATTTTTATACTTTATATTTAATCTTCTTGTTTGAAAATCCGTGCAATTAGAATTAGAATGAGTTTCTCGATATTCTCCCTTGCCATCATTTTGTCCAGGCATTCAACATTCTATATCAAAAGAACGAGCCGATGGACGAGATAAATTTTTAACAGCCGTTTGAACTATTCTATAAGGCAAAACCAAATCTTCCATTAATTTGGTCTCTAAATCAATAAATAAATCTTGTTCTTTCAAAGATTGACTTTCAGTACAAATACTCAACATTTCTATTTTATCAAACTGATGCGAACGCAGAATTCCTTTGGTATCTTTGCCATAAGACCCTGCTTCTCTCCTAAAACAAGACGAAAAACCCAAAAATCTCTGTGGCAATTGTTCCTCTTGAAAAATCTTATTAGCATTCATTGCCCCCAAAATGTGTTCAGCAGTACCAATTAAATACAAATCATCATCTGGCAAATAATATGTTTCGTTTTTATCAGCTTCAATATCAATATATCCCATCGCTTTAAAATATTCTGATTTAATAAAAAATGGTGGCAAAATTGGAATAAAATTATATTTTTGACAAAATTTATCATATACATATTTAATCAAAGCAAATTGTAAAAATACCAATTCATTTTTAATAAAACTAAAACGACTGCCAGATACATTACTAGCATCTTCTATATTTATAAGATCTAACTGTTCAGATATACTTAAATAATCTTTTGGTATAAATGTGAACAAGGGCTTTTTACCTTTTTCTACAATAATTTTATCTTTTTCACCTTCTGGTACGTCAGCCAATGGTACGTTTGGTAAACTATACATTAAATCGTCAAATTCTTTTGTATATTTATCCAAATCCTTTTCTAATATATCTATAGCCCTTTTTACTTCTTTTAATACCTCCAAACTTTGTCCAGAATTATCTTGTACAAACTTTTTTTCTAAATTTCTTCTTTTAAATTTTAAATCATCAATCTTTTGGATACACTGTTTTCTATTATCATCAACCTGTAATAATCTATCAATGATATCTGAATCAATATCTCGCAAAGCCAACTTTTCTTTAAACCACTCAGGATTTTTATGAATTTTTTTAATATCTAACATAATAAGTATTTATTAAATTTCTAAATTATAATTTTTAAATATTTTTGGGATTTTGTCTTACAAACGGAAAAAACAAAACTTCTTTTATTGAATTTACTCCCAGCAATACACTAATCAACCTATCTATACCTATGCCTAAACCACCAGCAGGTGGCATACCATATTCTAAAGCCTCTACAAAATCAAGATCCAAAGGATGTGCCTCTTTATCGCCTTTTTGTAACATTTTAGATTGTTCTTCAAACCTTCTTTTTTGCTCCATAGCATCATTTAATTCAGAAAAACCATTACAAACTTCCTTGCCATTCATTATCAAATAAAACCTCAAAACATGCTGCAAATCATCTGGTTTTTGCTTAGCCAAAGGAGATAATTCCAATGGCTGGTCAATAACAAATGTTGGATTTTTTATTTCTCCTCTAAATTGTTTAAATATTAAATCTGCTAATTTTGCCCTAGATGATTGTTGTTCAAACTCAATATTATTTTTTTGCAAATATTCTTGAAACTTATCCAAAGAATCACTATCGCAATCCAAACCAGTCTTGGTCTTAATAAAATCCCTAAATACTATTTTGGGGAAAGGCACTTGAATATTGCCTCAGATAGATTGTTCTTGAAGTTTACTATTCAAAAAAATAATTAATTTTTCGAGCATGTCCATAAGTTCATCTCTTGAAGCAAAGGCTCAATATAATTCTAAATTTATAAATTCTGGGTTGTGATCTTTGTCTATACCTTCGTTGCGAAAACATTTTGCCATTTCAAAAATTTTCTCATAACCACCTATAAGCAATCTTTTTAAATACAATTCTGGAGCAATCCTTAAATATAAATCCATATTCAAAGCATTCAAATGAGTCTTAAAGGGTTCTGCTAATGCTCCCCCATATACAGTTTGCAAAATCGGAGTTTCTACTTCTTTAAAATCAAGATTATACAAAAATTCACGAATTCATTTTGTTAAATCAATACGCAAATCAAAAATTTTTTTAGTTTGTTTATCTAAAATCAAATCAAGATATCTTTTTCTTATTTTTTCTTCTTCGTCCTCTAAACCAAATCATTCAGTTGGTATAGGTCTTAAAGCCTTACACAATATTTTAAAATCATCCACCA
>CAYOES010000052.1:0-2396 GCA_964403105.1 uncultured Candidatus Saccharibacteria bacterium | reverse complement strand
ATGATACTTATGGTACACCAATATTTTTAGAAAATTTACCAATTTGAACAAACCATCCTACGTATGAAGGGCTACTTATTGAATCATCTCTGTCAGGACCATTCCATTTTGTTAATCAAGCAGAAGTATCAAAATGGCCATCTTCGGCTATTGCTGGATTTGATTATCCAGTGTTTGATTTTGAAAAAGGCATAAAACATTTACAAATGTTTGGTGCTAAATATTTTTTAGCCTATACATCTGACGCCAAAAATCTCGCTGATCAGTATCTTATAAAATTAAACCAATTTGAACATTTTGGGGTATATGAAATACCAAATTCCAAAACAATTGAGCTTATAAAAGATGGGTTTACACTGCAATACAAACATAAAAAATGAGTATATGATTCATTTGATTGATATACCAAGGGCGATTTAAATATACCAATTCTTTTTTATAAAAATATTAAGGAAAAAAATTTTATTGAACAACAAATAATTCCTAAAATACAACCTTTACAAGAAGAAAATATTCAAATTATCAAACAAACTGACACGCAATTACAATTTACAACAAATAATCTTTATAGGCCCCATATAATTAAAATATCATATTTCCCAGATTGAACAGTCAAGGGAGCCTATGGTCCCTATCTAATTTCGCCATCTTTTATGGTTGTGTTTCCCTACCAAAATAATGTTACCTTAGAATTCAAGGCAGGTATTATTGATTGAACGGGTTATATTTTGAGTTTGACTTCTTTTGTATTTTTGTGTATAATAGTAATAAATAAACACAAACGTTTAAATAAAAATTTTATAAATAAAAACAACAATGAAACATTTTAATAAAGAAAATATCAATAACAATCCTCAAAAAGCCAAACAAAAAAATAAACAAAACCCAGATACCCAACATACCTACAAAACAAATAAAGAAACTGACAACAAAACAAAAGAAAAGAGTAAATCAAAGAAACCCCTAGAACAAGAAACACAAAATGGCATAGAATTACCTCTTTTAAATAATATAATAGCTAAACAAGAAGCTGATCAATATTGGAGTAAATTAAATCCAAAATTAAAAAATCACAACCAAGAGATATTAAATCATAATATAGAAAAAATGATAAAAGATGGCAAATTTGAATTTGTAATATATACTAATATCAAAAAGCCCAACGAGAGTATTCTAACACCAGATAATAAAAATATTAAAAAGAAATTTTTGTTTCCTTTATTTATATATCAAGATAAATTATTAGAGTTGGGTTATACTTTTTCTTCTTTGGTTTATTATGATAAACCCAAACCAACAATCGTGGCAAAAATACAACCAATAGAAACATCAAGAAAAAAATCAGAAAAAACCACGCACGAACAAACAGAACAAGAAAACAATAAAGAAAAAACTGATACTATACCAATCAAAACAAAATTATTAAAACAAGTACAAGATGATTTATTGAAATTAGCTACAAACGAAGATATTGATTTGAATGAGTATCCAGGTCTCAATTATATACAAACATTGCCACTAAGCAACACAGATACAATTCATATAAAATTAGAGGATTTCGACAATTTCGATCAAGATATGATAGACATATTCAATCCCAATCCTGACGAACAACAAGAACCACCAGATATTAATAACTATAGAGGTCTAAAAAAGCTATGAGATATATATAAAGATTGTCTTCATACCAATAATGAGTATAATGATTATAATGACAAATGACGCGCTTGGCAAAAACAATTTGAAGAAAATATCAATACGGGACAAAATGACCCAAAAACACAATACCAAAACGAACGAGATAGTCACCCCTATGCTATAACAATAGAAATAGATGAAACACAATTATCAAAGGCTAGCAATGAATACTACAAACAACAAAACCCACCAGAATCTCGAAAAGAAATAGAAACAGCAGTCAAAAAAGCGATTGATAATATAAACAATAGCAATAAATTTGAATTTTCATTAGAGCATGACGACATTTTTACTGATAAGGGTTTTACTAATGAATTTTTAAATCGCATAGCTGCCTATATAATTGAAGCACAAAAATACAACTATACCATTACAGATTGATACTGCTATTTAGATAAAAATGACTCCTATACAATAGTGGGGAGGTTAGAAAATCAACAACAAAAAATCAAAGATAAACAAGCAGAAAATAAATTAAAAAGATTAGTTGTAGAAGGAGCAATATTATTTGGCATTAACACTCTTGGTAATTTATTTATAGATAACTATTGAAAAGCTTTGAAATGAATATGAGACACAACTACCTCACCAATGTCTATACCAAATTTAAGTAAAACATTGAGTAAAGAAAAAAGTAGTAAACCAAAAAAAGATAGCAAACCACAAAAAAAATAAAATATATTTTAATCAAAATATAA
>CAYOES010000051.1:0-2436 GCA_964403105.1 uncultured Candidatus Saccharibacteria bacterium | reverse complement strand
CTAATGGTCAAAGGAGGGGGAGGAAGGTGAGGATGACGATAAATCAGCATGGCCCTCTGATACCCTGGGCGACACTCATGCTACAATGGAATGCACAAAGGGTTGCCAAGTCGTAAGATGGAGCTAATCCCAAAAAACATTCCCCAGTACAGATAAAGGTCTGCAACTCGACCTTTTGAAGTTGGAATCGCTAGTAATCGTGGGTCAGCCATACCATGGTGAATATGTTCCCGAGCTTTGTACTCACCGCCCGTCACTTCAAGGGAGTCGGAAATAGCCGAACCCCCTCCTTTGCCTAATAGGTAAATAAACTTTAAACATTTAACAGTTAAATATATTTTAAGTTACTAATTTTAATTGTTAATTTTGTTAATTGTTTCTTTAAAACCTAATGGTCAAAGGAGGGGGTAAGCTAGGTTCGATGACAGGGGAGAAGTCGTAACAAGGTACGCCTACCAGAAGGTGGGAGTGGAGCATCTCTTTTAGGAATTTATTTTTTGATTTAATAGTATTTTAATATTATTATAATCAAAATATTCCAAGGTCACATCAAACCATTATAGTTTGATTTTTCATCTTAAATTTTTAAAACGATAGATTTGAGACAGCTAAAGGATCTAAATGTGTTGAATATATATTCCCGATAAAATAATTATATAAAATTGGGATTTTTGAGTTAAACAATATTATTTGTTTAAACCAAAGGTATTGCATTTTTCTAAAATAAATGCTATAATAATATATAATACCATATATAAATAGGAACAAGTATAAATACAATTTGTTTCTTTTATCTTGGGTTTAATTTATATTTTTAATATTTAATTTTACATATGAATAAACACAAAATTTTATTAGTAGAAGACGAATTGTTTTTAAGTAGTCTATTACAAATGAAACTTGAACAAGAAGGGTTTCAAATAGAACGTGCCAAAGATGGCGAAGAAGCAATACAAATTTTAGAAACTTTTATGCCTGATTTGGTACTTCTTGATTTGATATTACCTAAGAAAAATGGTTTTGAAGTATTGGAATCAATGAAACAAGATCCGCGCTTTGCTAATATTCCTGTTATTATAATTTCAATGCTCGGTCAAGATTCTGATATTGCCAGAGGTAAATCATTGGGTGTCATTGATTATATTGTCAAGGCGCGTTTATCAGTAGATGAATTAGTAAATAAAGTTAAAGATAAAGTTAAATTGTCTATTGATGGTATTGCTAACAATAATTCCAGTGTTTCTGTTACTGCAAGTGCCCCAACTATACAATCTTCACAATCATCTACACCATTATCTTCGCCAGCTACTCCAACAGCTAATACCCCAGTTAATAATTCGACTCAAAATACAACAAAATAAAAATATTTACTAAATCTTTAATAAAATATTTAATCAACAATTATGAATAAATTTATTCAATATACCAAGGATTCGTGAAAAATTTTTCAAGATAACTGAGTTTCCTTTTTAATTATTTGTTTGTTTCAATTTATTCTTTCCTCTATATGTTTTGTTCCTTTGGCGCTTGTTAGTTCGAAACTAAATATAAATATGACGTCAAACATTTCAACTGACGAAGCCTTTATATTAAGTATAATGAGAAATCCACTTTTTATTTATACTTTTACAATATGTGGCGTTCTGGTACTCGCTATATTTACTTTTTGTATAATTGCTTCTATTGAAGTCGCCAATGGTGAAAAATCTTGGAAAAAAGCTTTTCAAAAATCTTGGCATTTATTTAGTAATGCATTTTTACTCACAGTACTATGTATACTGTTGATTAATATAGGTTTTATTCTATTTATAGCACCAGGCGTTTTTGCTCTCTTTCTTTTATCATTAGTATATCCAATTACTGCTATTAAAAAATCAAAACCTATAAAAACCATTCAGCAAAGTTGTCATCTAAATATTACTCATTGAAAAGAAACGCTCATTCCTTTTATTATTTTTTGAGTTGTTTTTGCTGTTGTATTTATTATTTCTTTGTATATCCAAACATCTATTTTAAATATTCTTATTATACTTGTATTTTTCCCTATTTTTTATACTGTTCTTTTCAAAGATATTTCATCTCGCCCTGTAATTTTAAATAATAATTCTGAACCAACAAATACAAACGAAGAAAAATAAATAATAATTTATTAGTTATTTTTTAATAAATTATATAAACTGAATATTATGAAACATACAAAAATATCAAAGTCTATTTGAATTTGTATTATTTTAGTAATTATTATAACAACTATTGGTATTGCTGCTCATTCAGTGTCTGCATATAATTGACAGAATATATTACTTTGACCATTTAGCAAAGAATCTACTTCAACTAATACATCCACTATTCAAACTATTAAGAATGTAGAATCGTCAGTTCCTTATCAAAGTCAAGATGTTCACGAACAAAGAGTAATAAATAGTGTTAAAAAAG
>CAYOES010000050.1:0-2674 GCA_964403105.1 uncultured Candidatus Saccharibacteria bacterium | reverse complement strand
AAATAAAAGGAAGTGATCATAATCAAAATAAAATAAAGATCAAATAAGGGAGGTAAGACAAAATCAAAATAATCAAAACAAAAAATAAACAAATACTATGAAAAAATATAAAATTACACAAGATAGAAATAAATGCTTAGGGTGTGGTAGGTGCACTATGGTGTGCCCAGAAAATTGAGAGATTGATGAAAAAGATTTTTTAGCAAAACCGAAAAAAGATATTATTGATGAAACTGAATTAAACTGCAATAAAATAGCCGAAGAAGAATGCCCGAGTAAATGTATCAATATTACGCAAATTAACGCCTAAAACGCGAATTAATACGAATATGACAAAGATATAGATTTACACAAATAATAAAAGCCATTTTTGTTAGTGTAAACTTCTAATTTTCAATTTCCATTTTTTATTAATTAAAAATTATATTAAAATAAATAATAAATTATGTTAGATCAAGATTGTGTGTTTTGTAAAATTATTAGAAATGAAATACCAAGCAAAAAGTTTTATGAAGATGAAAACTTTTTGGCTATTTATGATATTCAGCCTATAACAGAAGGCCATATTATTTTGATGTCAAAAAATCACTATACCAATACCAATGAAATGCCGAGCGATGAATGATTTCGTTTTATGATAAAAGCCCGAGATTTGGCTGAGGACTTAGTACGCGCTTATGCTGCTGATGGCTACAATTTATTAATTAATCAGGGCGAAGCCGCACAATCAGGTGTAGCCCATAGACCACATTGTCATATTATACCCCGAAGAAAAGGAGATCTAATAAAAATAGACCCTCGCTAACACTAATATGTAGATTTGTTCAGATCAAAAGCAATTTCTACGACTTTCAATTTTCAATTATTAAAAACTGATAAATACGATAAACAATTCTAATGTCTATATTCCAATTATTTTCAACTTATTTACAATATTATTTGCCAATAAATTTCTACAATTTTTTAAATTTAACATCGAGTTATTGAACTAAAATAATAGGCGCAATAGCAATTATTTTGTTGGGGCGCACTATTATTGTATTTTTTCGCTCACAAAAAAAATGACCGAAAAATCATACTATTAATATAAACGACATTCAAAATATTGCAAAAACAAAAAATAAACCACTCCCATATTTTTCTATATTAGTGCCAGCAAGAAACGAAGCAGATGTAGTAGCCAAAACTATTTACAAATTAACTACTCTAAATTATCCCAAAAATAAATTTGAAATTATTATTATTACTGACCAAAAAGAAACATTACAAAAACACAAATCAACACAAATAAATACACAGATAAACGTAGATACAACACAAGAAGTAGTACACAAAACAATAAAAGAACTAAAACATACCAAACCAGAAATAAATATAATCAATTTAGATGTACCTTATGATTTTGATGGTAAATTTGGAGGAAAATGTCTAGGCCAAGAAGTTAAATCAACAAAAGGTAGGGCTCTAAATTTTGCTTTAACAGAGCTAAAAGAACATTTTGAAGAAAAAACAAATTTTTTTGCTTTCTTTGATACAGATGATC
Organism: uncultured Candidatus Saccharibacteria bacterium; assembly: GCA_964403105.1. Classification (GTDB taxonomy): domain Bacteria; phylum Patescibacteriota; class Minisyncoccia; order UBA6257; family JAKLIH01; genus CAZFNU01. The sequence goes on along the minus strand of CAYOES010000050.1, from coordinate 1,131 downwards.
ACCCAGATAGCAATTGCTTATTACACATTGCCAAAGCTAATTTATTAGACCAAACAAAAAAAGTTTTTCAATTGCCAGTATATCAATGTAGAAATTTTTGGCACATTTCAGCCTTTTCCAAAGTAGTATGTTTGAGCCAATCTTTCACCCATGAAAATTTTTTACCTTGAATTATGACCTGGCTACCATTTTTGGGTGGTACAAATTTATATGTTCAAAAAGATATTTTATTTGCTGTAAATGGTTTTAACTATAATTCAATTACAGAAGATTTGGATTTGGGTATAACAATATTTCTAAAAACAAAAACCTGACCACATTTTTTACCAGTGCCATCTTCCGAACAAACACCACCAAATATGAAAGCTTATTTTAAGCAAAGAAAAAGATGAGCAATGGGACAATTAGAAGTTATGGACAATTTGAAAAATATGATCAAAAATAAAGAGGGTGATCCTAAAATTATAAAAGATTTATACAAAAAATTATGACTATATGGCCCTGCTGAATCTACTTTATTTTTTTTACTGACAATTTCGAGCTTTTTGGTGCTTGTCTCGCGAATAATAAAGGGAATATTTTTAATTATTACACTACAATCTTTGGCTGTTTATTTTTCTCCAGCTTTTACTTTACGGGAAACTTTATATGCCATGGCATCTATAGTTGGTATTCCAATGATTATATTTTCACTAATTTTATTGCATAGATATAAAAAATATATTGAAACGCCAAAATCAAAATTGTTTCAAGCTTGAGAGCTAATAAAATTTATATTAATGGAAGGCATTGTGATTCCCTTAGTTTTATTTGTATACCCCTTGCCATTTTTTGTGGCATTAGTAGAACATAGTTTGGGAATGTACAAAAATAAAGAACTGGTTTGGGTCAAAACACCAAGAACTCAGGAAAAATAGATATCCATATTTTTCCCTAATTATGATTATATCTTGTTTATGTCTTAAATTTCTTAAATCAAAATCTCTTTAAAATTCTTAATATTTATTTTAGTGTTTGTTTTGCAAAAAAGCCAATCCAATTTTTGAGTCATATTCAATAAAAATTGATATTATATACTATTTATTGAGATATCAATAACCTATTGTATTATTTCTAATTTTATGATAAAAT
>CAYOES010000049.1:0-2682 GCA_964403105.1 uncultured Candidatus Saccharibacteria bacterium | reverse complement strand
TAGGGGATGATTTACAAAATCTTCTCCTGTTTTTCTTTTTTGTCCTTGGTGATATGTTTTAGATAAAAGATAAGCTTTTTCTATAAAGCCCCATTCTTCTGATGATAAATAGTCTTTGGTATTATTATATATTAGTGTTAGTTCGGGTAACATATTTACAATTTTTATTTGAACATTTATAAGTAGTTTTGTTTGTTTGTATAAGTGGATAATGACATTGCGGACATGTATCTTGTAATGGCTTTTTGTTAATTATAAAATCGCATTTTGGATAATTGGAACATCCATAAAATATTTTTCCTTTTTTAGTTTTACGCATTATAATATTGCCAGTTTTACATTTTGGACATTTAATACCAGTTTCCTGATCAATAGATTTAGTAAATTTACATTCAGGGAACTTTGAACAAGCTAAAAATTTTCCAAATCTGCTTATTTTTATAATTAATGGTGCTCCACATTGCGGGCAAATTTCATTGGTTTTGTTATCTTCAATTAAATTTATTTTTTGTACTTTTTGGTATTTTGTTTCAAGATTTTTTTCAAAAGGGAAATAAAAATTTTTAATCAGTTGGCGTCAATTTTTTTTACCCTCAGCAATTAAGTCCAACTCTCTTTCTAAATTAGCCGTCATTTGATAATCAGCAATATCAGGAAAATGTTGCACAAGTATATTACAAGTTTTGATGCCAATATCAGAAGGAACAAATGATTTATTTTCATTATAAGATACATATCCTCTTTCAAGCAAAGTAGAAATAATAGTAGCATAAGTAGATGGTCTACCAATGCCATATTTTTCCAATGTTTTGACCAAAGATGCGTCATTATATCTGGCAGGAGGTTCGGTAAAATGTTGAGAAGGTAATACCTTATTTATTTTATAGATATCATTTTCTTTTAAATTTAAGATACCAGAATTTTTTATATCCAAAGGTAAAATTTTTAAAAATCCATCAAAACATATTTTTTGGTATTCGCTTTTAAAAGTATAAATATTTTTTGTATTTATAGTTTGGGTCAGAATATTTTGTTTTTCTATTTTGGCATTGCTCATTTGACAAGCAATAAATCGTTGCCATATTAAATTATATAATTTTAATTCATCTTTATTTAAAGATTTCTCTATATTTTTTATTGTGCGTGAGGGATTTGTAGGTCTGATAGCTTCATGTGCTTCTTGGGCTAATTTTGATTTTGCCTTATAATAATTTGGTTTTTCTGGTACATAATCTTTGCCAAATGTTTTATAAATATAATCTCTGGCATTTTGGATTGAAGCAGTACTCAAATTCAAAGAGTCAGTACGCATATAAGTAATGAAACCATTTTCATAAAGGTGTTGAGCAACTATCATTGTTTTTTTGGCTGGGAAACGTAATATTTGTCAACTGGTTTGTTGTAAAGTACTAGTAGTAAAAGGGGGTAAAGGTTTTTTGTTGATTATATTAGTAGAAATCTCTGTAATTTTTACATTTTGGTCTTGGATTTCATTGGTAATTTGTTGACATTCTTGTTGATTTTTAAGATCAAATTTTTCTATATTTTTGTTGTTAATTTGTGTTAGATTACCTAAAAATATTTGATTATTTTTTTGAAATTCTGCTTGAATTTCTCAGTATTCCTGGGGTTTAAAATTCGCTATTTCTTGTTCGCGTTCAACAATTAATCTCAAAGCAGGTGTTTGAACTCTGCCAGCAGAAAGGCCTTTCATAATTTTTTTTCACAAAAAAGGGGATAATTTATAACCTACCAATCTATCAAGAACCCGGCGAGCTTGTTGGGAATCTACTAAATTAAGATTTATAGTTCTCGGATTTTTTAATGCTTCTTTTATGGCGGTTTCTGTAATTTCGTGGAAAACAATTCTTTTGGTGTTGTTAACATTAAGATTTAGTATATGAGTAAGGTGTCAAGCTATGGCTTCACCTTCGCGATCTTCATCGGTTGCCAGAATAATATTATCTTTATTTTTGGCTATTTTTTTTAAGTTAGTAACGATTTTTGTTTTAGTTTTGGGAATAATATATTTTGGTTCAAAATTATTTTCTATATCAATTCCCAAAGTACCTTTTGGTAAATCACGCAAATGTCCCATACAAGCAACTACCTCATAAGATGTTTTATCTAAAAAATAAGATATAGTTTTGGCTTTGGCTGGGCTTTCAACTATTATTAAGTTTTTTGGCATATTGTTTGTTTAATGTGTTATGTGTTATAATATAGAATATTCGTCATTATTGTGTTCTACAAGACCTTTAAGTTCCAATGATGTAAGACTAGCTAAAATTTCATTTATTTGCAAGTCTTCAAGATTTTCTGCCAGAGCATCTAAATCTACAGAATCTTCTTTTTGAATAAAATCAAAAATAAGTTTTTCTTGTTCATTAAGATTTTGTTGATTAAAAATATTACTTTGAGTTTGTTGAGTAAGAATATTTAATTCATCTAAAATATCATTGGCATCCAAAACAAGTTTTGCGCCTGATTGAATTAATTTATTGGTGCCCCAACTTGATTTTTCAAAAATAGAATTAGGAATAGCAAAAACTTCTCTGTTTTGTTCGAGTGCCAATTTAGCTGTAATTAAAGATCCACTTTTTTCTTTGGCTTCTATTATTAATACTCCTTGGCTTAGTCCACTAATAATTCTATTGCGTTGTGGAAAATGAAAATATTGAG
>CAYOES010000048.1:0-2728 GCA_964403105.1 uncultured Candidatus Saccharibacteria bacterium | reverse complement strand
AATTGATAATTTTGCAAAAGCAATAAATATTGTTGCTACTTATATATTTTACATGCTAAATATTATATATGACCAAAAAACACAACCAACAACAAAACAATAAAACTCCCAAACCAGAAGCAGAAAAACAAAAAACAAAAAATACTTCACAACTACAAGATGAAGAAAATCTTACAACTGCTAATACAATAATAGAGCGCGATATAAATGACGAATTACGTGAATCATTTTTAGATTACGCGATGTCTGTTATTATTTCTCGAGCTATTCCTGATAGTCGCGATGGACTAAAACCTGTACAAAGAAGAATTTTATATTCAATGAAAACTTTGGGGCTAACTTCAGATGCCAAAACAAGAAAATCAGCAACTATTGTTGGTGAAACTTTGGGACATTATCATCCTCACGGAGACATAGCTGTATATGATGCTTTGGTTAGAATGGCACAAGATTTTTCTTTACGTATGCCACTTGTAAAAGGACAGGGAAATTTTGGTTGTTTTACAGGAGATACCAAAGTAGCTCTGGTAGATGGTAGAAATTTGAATTTTAAAGATTTGATCAAAGAACAAAAGCTGGGCAAAAAACACTTAACTTATACTTTTAATTTAAAGAAAAACAAAATCGAAATAACAGAAATACTAAAACCAAGATTAACAAGAAAAAATGCCAAACTAATAGAAATAACTTTGGATAATAATGAAAAAATTAAATGTACTTTAAACCATAAATTTTTGATGAGAAATGGACAATATAAAGAAGCTCAATTATTAAAAACAGGAGATTCGTTAATGCCATTGTATATTGATAACTATAATTGACAAAATAGAGACTTTAAAAATTCTAAAAGAATCTGGCAACCTATAACACACCAATGAGAATTTATTCAGCAATTAGCTGATAACTGACAATTAGTTACAAAAAATAAATACCATAAAAATTTTGATAAATGAAATGGTGTTTTGACAATAAACAATATTTTTAAACATTTTGATAGATTGGAGCAAATCCCCACAGAGACCAAAAAATATAATCATAAAGTAATACAAATCAAAATTCTCAAAACAAAAGAAGATGTATATGATATTACCACAAAACCTTGACACAATTTTGCTTTGGCTAGTGGTGTATTTGTCCATAATTCTATTGATGGCGATCCTCCAGCTGCCCAAAGATATACTGAAGCAAAATTAGCTTCGATTTCTGATTATTTATTTGAAGATATAGACAAAGATACAGTGAATTTTATACCCAATTTTGATGGCACCTGTACAGAACCAGCAGTATTACCTGCTCGTTTTCCACAATTACTGATAAATGGAACCACTGGCATTGCTGTATCAATGGCAACCAATATTGCCCCTCACAATATCTCAGAAGTTATGGATGCTGTGGCATATTTAATTAATTATCCAGACGCAGGAGTAGAGGACTTAATGAAATTTATCAAGGGGCCAGATTTTCCTACTGGAGGTATTATTTATGGCATTGAAAATATCAAAACTGCTTATGCCACTGGCAAAGGCAAAGTTTTGATTAGGGGGAAAACCGAAATAGTAGAAAATAACAAAAAAACTCAAATTATTATTACAGAAATCCCCTATATGGTAAATAAATCAGAAATGATAAAACATATAGCTAATTTGGTAGAAAATAAAAAAATTATTGGCATTAAAGATTTACGCGATGAATCAGATAAAGAAGGACTGCGTATAACAATTGATCTAAAATCTGATATAAGGCCACAATCTGTTTTGAATCAGCTTTACAAATATACTGAATTAGAAAAATATTTTTATATCAATCAAATTGCTTTAACTGATAATGGTTTACAACCAAGATTGCTAACATTAAAAGATTTATTAGAAGATTTTATTAATCATAGAAAAGAAGTAGTATTACGTAGAACTCGGTTCTTGTTAAAAAAGTATAAAGACAGATTACATATATTAGAAGGACTATCAACTGCTCTTGATAATATTGATGAAATTATACAAATAATTAAAAAATCAGAAAACCGAGAAGATGCTCTGAATAATTTGTGTAAAGCATTTAAATTTACAGAAGTCCAAGCCAATGCTATTTTGGAAATTAAATTACAAACTTTGGCTAAATTAGAAAAATATAAAATCAATGAAGAAATCAAAGAAAAACAAGGGCTTATCAAAGAATGCCAATTAATTCTGAAAGATGAAAAAGAATTGTTTTTGGTTATACAAAACGAAATCAAAGAAATTAAAGAAAAATTTGTAGAGCGCAGACGCACGGAAATTGTCGGACATTTGCCAGAAGAAGTATCATCTATTGATTTAATACCAGAAGAAAATGTTTTAATAACATTATCAAAAAGTGGATATATAAAAAGAATGAACCCTGATATATTGCGTACTCAACAGAGAGGTGGCAAAGGAGTAATAGCTTTTGAAGGACAAAACTCTGAAGATTTCTTGGCAAAAATTATTTCAGCCAACACAAAAGACTATCTTTTGTTTTTTACAGATAAAGGCAAAGTTTACCAAAGTTTAGTTTATGACATAAACGAATCTTCACGAAGTGCTAAAGGCAAAGCAATACAAAATTTTATCAATATTGATCCAAGCGAAACAATAACAGCAGTATTGAGCTATAATCCACAAAAAACTGGCAATCATAGGTTCTTGATAATGGCAACAAAAAATGGTATAATAAAGAAAACCAAAATAGATGAATTTGCTAATATAAGAAAAAC
>CAYOES010000047.1:0-3155 GCA_964403105.1 uncultured Candidatus Saccharibacteria bacterium | reverse complement strand
AAAGATCTATTGATGGCAAAAGAAAAAAGGGATTAGAAGTAAATGATGATCCAACTGAACTGGGACAAACTATTGTTGATCGTTTGGTAGAATTTTTATCTTGTAGCCCAGTAGTAGCTCTGGTATTAGAAGGTGATAGTGCTATTACTATTACAAGAAAATTGATTGGGTCTACTGAACCTTGATCTTCTGATGTTGGGACAATTCGTGGTGATTATACTTTGGATTCATACGAATTAGCTGATTCAGATAAAAGAGCTGTAAGAAATCTGGTCCATGCGTCTGCTAATGAATTTGATGCCACGTATGAAATTCCTGTTTGGTTTGATGAAAATGAAATCTATCATTATAAAAATATTCGAGATGCTATTTTATATGATCCAGAATTTAATTAAGGTGTAATTATTGAGTAAAAACTTAGTAAAATCTAATCAAAATAGGTATTTTGGTTAGTATTAGAAAGTTGTTGTATGTCAATATTGCGTAAATTTTAAAAGTTTGCTATAATTATAATGGGTTCTGGATATTTGAATACGAAAAGAACTTATATAATTTATTTACGGGAGTCTTATATTGTTAGCCCTCGTGGGGGTTAATTGCGGACACCCATTTTATAACGTATTTTTTTCGATTTGATATCCAGTTCCCATCTTTTTATTTATTTTTTTGTAAAGGCATTATGAAAAATAAAAATAGAGAAAACAGAACAAAAGTAGTAGTTGGTATGTCTGGCGGGGTGGATTCTTCTATGACTTTAATTTTGTTAAAGCAAATGGGATTTGAGCCCATTGGTGTGTCTCTTAAATATTGTATTTGAGAAAATAAGAAAAATTTATTAAAAGAAAATATATGTTGCACATTACAATCTTTTGAGATAGCCAAAGCAATCTGTCAGAGTTTGAATGTACCTTATTATATTGTGGACGTTTCGCAACAATTTAAAAAGAAAATTATAACGTATTTTATAAATGAATATAAACATAATTTTACTCCCAATCCTTGTGTTATTTGTAATCAAAAAATAAAAATTGATACATTAATTAATTTTGCCAGAAGTTACGGAATATATTATGTAGCTACTGGACACTATGGTATTATAAAAAGAAATAGAGCGAACAAAGAAGTTTATCTATGTAGGGCAAAAGATACAACAAAGGATCAAACTTATTTTTTGAGCAAATTATCTCAAACACAATTGAGACATTTGATTTTGCCATTAGGTAATATGCTTAAAAAAGACGTTTATGAATTTGCGAGACAAAATAATTGAACAAATTTTGCTAATACTAAACAAAGTCAAGATTTTTGTTTTGTAGCAAATAAATCGTTGCCAGATTTTCTGTCTATATTTATAGGGCAAACTCCAGGTAATATTGTAGATAAATATGGTAATATATTGGGACGCCATAGAGGATTACATTTTTTTACTATTGGACAGCGTAAAGGAATTAATTTGGGGCAAGGACCATATTATGTAAAAGGATTTGATATTAAACATAATAATTTAATAGTTTCTAAAAATATTCAGGATTTGCAAAGTACAAGTATTATGTTACAGCCATATCATTTAATTAACACACAATTTGCTTCTAAAAAATATATCAAAATTAAAGTAAAAGTACGTTATCAAGATAAATTAACAGATGGTATATTTAAACCTCTAAGTAAATCCCGGGCGATTATTAAGTTAACACAGCCTAAAATTGCTGTAAGTCCTGGACAATTTGCTGTATTTTATAAAAATAATATTTGTGTTGGGTGCGGTCGAATTTATCAAGTTGAATAAATTTTTTTATAGAATTGATGATTAAAATATTATAAAATATGGAAAAATATAAACAATTATATAAATCATTGTATAAACACGAAGGTTATTGTTATTTGAATGGAGAAATTCTTTTAATAAAACGTGCCTATATTTCGCCATTGGATAGTGGATTTATGAGGGGTTATTGTGTAACAGATTTTTTACGTACTTATAATGGTAAAGTTTTTATGTTTGATGAACATTATAAACGATTCCAAAATGGAGCTAAATTGCTCGGTCTAAAAATACCCGAATCCCAAGATAAAATATTACAAATTATTAATATTATTTTAAAGAAAAATAAAAAATATGTTCCCGGAGATTTTAAAATAAAAATATTATTATCTGGTGGTATAGGGAAAACTGATTTAGATATTAGCAAGTATCCTACTTTGTTTATTTATGCTAGCGCCATACCAGTATACAGTGATAAATTATACAAAAATGGTGCCAAATTGATTACATATAAATATCATAGGTATTTACCAGAAATCAAAACATCTAATTATATAGAAGCAATAAGGCAGCAAAAAAATATAAATAAGGAAGGCGCGATAGAAGTATTGTATACAGGAGATAAATATGTATCCGAATGTTCAACGAGTAATTTTTTTGTATTCAAAAATGGGAAACTGATAAATAATACACAAGGTATTTTAGAAGGTATTACGAGATTACGTATGTTACAAATTGCCAAAAAGTTTTTCCCTATTATAGAACGGCCCATTGCAATCAAAGAATTAAAAAATATAGATGAAGCTTTTATAACTTCTACCACAAAAGAAATTATGCCAATTGTACAGATTGATAATATAAAAATCGGTAATGGTAAAGTAGGGTTAAAAACTAAAAAGCTTATGGAAGAATTTAAGAAAAGTATTAAATAATTATAATAATTCAAATATGTTGGCCCTATCGTCTAATGGTTAGGACACAAGATTCTCAATCTTGCAATAGGAGTTCGATTCTCCTTAGGGCTACTTATATGTTATCTGGGTTGATTTAATATCTATTGTGTGATAATATAAAAATATATTATATCAAAACAAAATAAGACTAAAATAAGACTAAATCAAAAGGTGAGTATAATAAAACTAATAAAAAATAAACTAATAAAATATAAAAAAATAAGAAATAAAATATAAACTAATAAGGTTTAATAAGAGAAAGAAAAGACAAAATATGGGCGCGCGATCATAATCAAAACACAATAAGACTAAAATAAGACTAAAATAAGACTAAATCAGAGGGTGAGTATAATAAAATTAATCAAATAAATATAAAATATAAAAAAATAAAATATAAACTAATAAGATTGAATAAGGGAGGAAAAGACTAAATAGGAGCG
>CAYOES010000046.1:0-3184 GCA_964403105.1 uncultured Candidatus Saccharibacteria bacterium | reverse complement strand
GGTGGGGTGCGTTGTTCAACATTTCTTGACAACTGTGAAACTACTAAAATTGGAATTTCCAACTCTCTTGCCAATGATTTTACTGCTCTAGATATTTCTGTATATTGTTGAACCGAGCCAGCATAAGTATTCATAGGCATAATCATTTGCAGATAATCAATTACCAAAAGACCAATATCTGCTTCTGCCAATAATCTTCTTGCTTTGGTGCGAATTTGTAAAGAAGTTAACCCAGGGGTATCATCTATGTAAATAGGAGCTTCAGCTAAACGAGAAATTGCATCATTTAACAATACAAAATCATTCATTTCACCGCTTGATGATAAATAACCTGTTCTAATTTTTCATAAATCAACTGTTGATTCAGCAGAAATCAAACGATCAACCAATTGATCTTTTGACATTTCCAAACTAAAAATACCCACACCCACACCTTTCATGGCGGCATTTCTAGCAATATCCAATACTAAAGCTGTTTTTCCTAAAGAAGGTCTAGCACCCAAAACTATCATATCAGATTTTTGAAGTCCACCCAATATATTATCCAAACTTTTAAACCCAGTAGTTACACCACGCAATTTACCTTTCCCTTCCTGAAGCATTTCTATACGTTCGAACGCTTTAGATAATTCATCTTTTATCTGAACAAAATTTTGTTCGGTTTTCTTTTTTGCAATTTGAAAAATCAATTGTTCTGCTTGATCCAATACATCATCTATATTTTCTTCTTCATTATTGGCTAATCTAGAAATATCATATGAAGCAGCAATCAAATCTCTCAAAATTCTTTTTTTATGAATTAATTTCGCGTATTCTTCAGTATGATAAGTTGTGGGTAATTTATTTATCAAAGATGTTAAATAGCTAGCTCCACCGATCTCTTCAAGCAACTTTTTTTCTCTTAATTTATTAGACAAAGTTAAAATATCTATTGGCTCATGATTATTAAACAGCTCCAAAATTAATTCATAAATAATTTGGTGAGATTTACGATAAAAATCTTCTGGTTCTAATAAATCAGCTATTTCTATTATTACATTTTTATCTAACATCAAAGCTCCTAATACTGATTCTTCTAAATCAATATTTTGAGGGGGCAATCTGTCTAAGGGTAATGAATTTGAAGAAGTATTGGCCATAAAATCAAATTTATTTATTTGTTTTTTTAATTAAATAAAAACCCTCAAAATCATCTATTGTATAGCCCTCATCTTGAATATATGCACGTAACTTATCGGCTTCTTCTCAATTTTGATTACTTTTTGCTAACCAACGTTCTTCTGCTAATTTTTCTATATTTTGCGGTATATTATCCAATGTAATATCAGATAATTTAAGCCCTAATATTCTATCAAACTTGTAAAACATATCCAAAACTTTTAGTGGATTATAATTCATTGGGTTTTTGTTATATTCTTTTATAAAATTTCAAATAATTTCTATTGCAGAAGGCATATCAAAATTATTATGAACTTGTGTAAAAAATGCCTCTTCATAATGATTTAAGATATCTTGCGCCTCTTGGCTATCTTGAATTTGAATTTTTTTAGCCATACACAACTGATTTATTCTTAATAATCGTTTAATAAATTCTACAAGATTGTTTAAAGCTGTTTCTGCAGCATGTAAAGAATCTAAATTAAACTCTAATGTTTTATTATAATATCCTAAATACATACTATAACGTACTGCCAAGGGACTAATATTTTCTTTTTGCAAATCTTCTAATCTAATAAAATTATGTTTTGATTTTGACATTTTTTCACCTGAAAAATTTAAAAATCCACCATGTATCCAATATTTTGCTAAATGTTTTCCTGTTACTGCTTCGGCCCCGGCGATTTCATTTGGATGATGCACTGGTATATGATCTACCCCTCCTGCATGAATATCAAAATAATCTCCCAAATACTTCATAGACATAGCTGCACACTCAATATGCCACCCCGGAAATCCCTTTCCCCAGGGTGAATCTCACTCCATTTCTCTTTTTTGATTTTGAGGTGAAAATTTCCATAAAGCAAAATCCGTAATATTTCTTTTTTCTCTACTTTGTTCTATTCGTTGATTAACTTGTTTTTCTTCTTGGCTTTGTTTATTCAAAATACCATAATCAGATAGTTTAGAAGTATCAAAATAAACTCCATCAGAAATAGTATAAGCAAAACCTGCTTGTTCTATTTTCTTTACCAAACTAATTTGTTCCTCAATATGTTTTGTGGCTGGTGCTATAATATCAGGTAAAATAATATTCATTTGTTTCAAATTATTTAAAAAATCATTGGTATAAAATTCAGCTATATCCCAAGCCGATTTTTTTTCTTTTATTGCTTGTTTTTCTATCTTATCCTCTCCTTCATCGGCATCACTTAATAAATGGCCAACATCTGTAATATTCATCACGTGTTTAACTTTATATCCATCAAATATTAAAACTCTTTTAATAAGATCATACAAGACATAAGTTCGTAAATGCCCCAAATGAGTAAAATTATATGCAGTAGGACCACAACTATAAAAACCCACCCTACCCTGCACCAATGGTTCAAATTTCTCTATTTGTCTAGTTAAAGTATTATAAAAACATAATTCGTAAGTCATAATATATTGTTTATAGTAATTGTTTCTTTTTTAAATACGAATAAATCAAAAGAGAAGGAATAAAAGCTATTAATAGAATTATATATGCATCAAAGGGCATACCTATAAATGGTAAATGTTTAGTATTAGTTTGATATCAACTAATAACAATCAAAGTAGGCCAAGTAATAAAAGATAAAACAGTATAAATTCTAGTCAAAGTATTAGTTTTATGATCAATTAAAGTATACAAAGTTGTTTCTAAGGAATTTAATAAATCCAAATGATGTTGTAAATTATTTCATACTTTATCACTATCATGTCTTAAATCCAATAAATAGATTTTAGCTTCTGAACCTCAAAAATATTCCCCCCTAAATTCCAATATATCCAAACACGAATGCAAGCTCAAATATGTCTTACGAAAATCTAATAAATCACGTTTAGCAGCAAGAATATTAAAAATTAAATTTTCATTTGGTTTATGACAAAATATACCCTCTTCCATATTTGTTAATTTGTCTTCGATATGTTTTAACTGCCTATTAGAAAATTCTAAAAGCTCTTCCATCAAAAAATATAATCCTTTATATGTTGTATCCCC
>CAYOES010000045.1:0-3216 GCA_964403105.1 uncultured Candidatus Saccharibacteria bacterium | reverse complement strand
GATGAAATAGCACTTAAAATGACAACTACAGCTACCCAATTTGCTGATGGTGGTAATTTAGAGTTCAGATATACAGATGCATCTGGTGATAAAGTTACGGCAGATATAGCGGATAGTGTAGTAACGGCTGCTGCAGGGACTTCTTATACAATAGTTAAAGGTATAGAAGCATCTGTAACCGGTGTTGTTTCTTCACCGATTATTATAACTAATGCTACAAAAGCTTTCGCTACTGGTACAGGTACAGGTGTTGTAACAATAAGATGACATTATATTTAATATATTGTCCAAGCCCGGTTATATCTGGGCTTGAGCAACATATTAAACATTAAATATGCAAATACAACCACAATCACAATTTACAATATTCAGACAAATAGGAGATCATACAGATCCAAATAGAGATTCGTATTATGTAGTTGCTACAATACGATTAGCTGCTACTTCGGAAGTCTTAGATACAGTAACTTTAATAAATCAATCTAATGGAGAATATAAAAAAGATTGGTCAGTAATACCAAACACACACCCAGATGGTACATGAATCAATATTATTACTTCAGTCTATACAGATGCCGCACTAACTACTAAATCAAACAAATATTCTGACACAGCTGATTCTTATCTGGTGAGACCATTTGAAAGTCATGCTGGTGGTGGAGTAGATGTAGATTATAGTAGAATAAAGAAAATGATAAAAGAGGCATTACCAGCACCAGTAGAAATACCAAAATTGGATTTAGAACCATTAAATGATACAATAAAATCTATTAAAATAGATATTAGTAAGATTAATGTGCCAGTAGTAGATCAAACAGTTTTAGAAACTAAACTAGATATCATCACGATGTGACTGGAAACCTTAAATAATAAATTAGATGATTTAACAGAAACTATTAAATATCAATAATATGGATGACGATATAACACAATTAATTTCAGCGGCAGATATATCTGGTTTGGCGACATCGGATAAACAAGACGACCAAACAGATATTTTAACTACAATAAATGCCTCAATAGATAATATTGAAATAGCAGTAACCAACCCGGCTAATGGTTATGAATTCTATGCCTACGAAGATACTGGGACTTATGTTTATATTATGAGTCAAAATGCTAATGATGCCTGAATATGCAAAAGAATGACATCTGCTTCGGGCTATATGGAGTATGCCAAAGGTTCCAGTGATACAGCTACTAATTGAACTAACCGTGCTACTTTGGATTATAATGATTATGCCCATACTTTTTAATAATTAAACTTAAACTTATGATTAAAAAAATAGATAAGGATACATTTGAGATTATAACAGAAACAAAAGAAACTGTTAGTTTATCAGAATTAGAAGCCGAGCTAAAAAGAAAACAAGAATATAACGAGAGCATAAAAGACATTCACCAAGAACTTTTGAAGGTGCCAGAAAAATTAAGACAATATATCTATTTGCCATTATTTGAAGATACATCAAAAGAAGAAGAGTTATTAAATAAATTAAAAGATATAAATGGCTAAAGTTATTACATTTACAAAACCAACAGATGCTATTACTGACTTATCTGGAAGTTTATCAGCAGGAGGAACTTTAGCTCCTAATACTACTTATTATTATGTAGTTTTGGTATTAGGGAATGGAGCGACAGCAATTCATCATAATTATGGTACATTAAGTGGTATTAGTAATGAATTTTCTATTACAACAGATAGTACTAATAGAACTGTTAATTTAACTTGGTCAGCCATTACTGGGGCTTCAAGATATTTGGTGTTTAGAAGAACAACAAGTGGAACACATTATTTGGCATCTTGGTTGTCTTCATTAGATGTTTCTACAAACAGTGCTATTGATGACGGAAGTAGTGCAATATCTGAATTCTCTGTTTTACCATTAGTTCCTACTACTGCACTTTTACCTATGGGGATTACACCAAGAATACACGGAGTTGGGCATTTAGAATATTATGGGGGAACAGAAGCTGACCCAATTACCCCACAAGATATTTATAATGCCGCTGTTGCTGATGGTTGGACTGATTATTGTAAATGGGATGGAGCTACTCTATTAGTGTTAGGAAATTTCAAACCACACGGAAGCCAAATAGCACATTTGTTTTTTAGAAATATAACTTTTATTTGTTGCGGTTATTTTTATAGCTATGGTGCCACAGGTTCAAGAATTAGATATGGAGAATTAAATAGTGTGGGGCAAGCAGTAAGTGGAGTAAAGTTTCTATTTGGTCTTTTTGGTAGTGATAGAGAATTTTGAATAGGAAGTAATACTGAATTATATAATTGTGTAGTGGATAGTTGTAATTCACCAAATCCGTTATATTTAGCTAATGTAATTGGTTATGATATTTATAATAATTTTAATGGTGGTAAAGGTAAAGATATTATGTTTAGAAATTATGCCATTTTTGCCGTCAGAAATGATTTGCCAGTTTCAGGATTAAAATTACAGGGATATTTTGCAACTGTATTTAATGATTGTAAATTATTTTCTAATATAGAATGTTCTTACCAATATCTTGGTTATGGGGCTAATTCACGAATTGATACCTTCGCCTTTTTGAATAATTCATATCAAATACATGAAAATCACGCAGGATGTACTGATAATTTTATTGATTGTTTATTTCCTAATACTACTGATAGTGATAAATTGCCAGTTATTTATTGAAACAACCAAACTTCAACTGTTCAACTATGAAATAGTATATTATTAAAAGTATTAGATGAGGCTGGTAATCCTATCTCTAATGCTACAATTGTTATAAAAGATAAAAATGGAAATACAATTACAGATTTTGCTGGAAAATCAACTTATACTACTGATAATGCTGGAATGTTGTTTTCTGAAAAGATTTCAATTACTGGCGCTACTTCAACAACTATTACTGATAGTTCAAAAAGCTGAACAACAGACCAATGGTTAGGATATAATATTTTTATAGCATCTGGGAATGGAATAAACCAGAAAGCAAAAGTATTATCTAATACAGCAACAACAATTACTATAACAGAACCATTTTTGGTAACACCCAGCATTGGAGATTATGCGGGGATAATTACAGAAATTAAAACAGCTATTATGACGTATGGAGGTTCTGAATATGTCTCCAATAAAAATATCTTAAATCCATTTACAATTACAATATCAAAAACAGGTTATGAAACCTATTATCAAAAACAAAATATTACATCAAAAATAAATC
>CAYOES010000044.1:0-3332 GCA_964403105.1 uncultured Candidatus Saccharibacteria bacterium | reverse complement strand
TATTGGGCCTATAGTTTAACGGTAGAATACTACATTCGCATTGTAGAGACGGGAGTTCAATTCTCCCTAGGTCCACAAAGTTTTGCTAAAATTGTCGGGGCAACATACAATCGCGAGTTCGATTCTCGCTGGGTCCACAAATAGTAGAAGTCATAGGTCAGTTAATATAATAAATTTTTAAAATGAAAATTATTTTTGGTTTAGAAGTTTTTTTACCTCACATTTCTGGCGTTACAAATATTGTTTCAGATCTTGCTAATTATTTTTCCCTAGACCAAAGCAATGAAGTTTTTGTAATCACTTCATCAGAAAACAATAAATTTAGCCGAGAATCCCGAGGTAAAAATTATACTATCATTAGATTGCCATCTTTTAAAGTTCCGTTCAAAGAAAATATTAGAGCAAGCTATTTTTCTTCCTTTAGAGCCTATGATATCATTAAAAAAATCAAGCCAGATATAATTCATATTCACGATGGTGCTTTTATTAGTTTTGCTTTAGCTATATATGCCCAAAGGCACAATATTCCAGTTGTGTTTACTCAGCATGCTAATTTATCTTTTCCATCATATTTTGTAAAATTTGGTAAAAAAACAGTCAAAAAATTATATGGTGCATATTTAATTAATTTTCTTAACAATTATTGTGAACTTGTTGTTGCTCCTTCCAATAGTATAAAAAAAGAATTAATAGAAAATGGTTGCGATACACCAGTAGAAGTAGTGTCTAATGGTATTGATCTAAATTTTTATAAACCAAATCTTGTTTTACATAAAAAGCACACAATACCGCAAATTCTTTATGTTGGTAGAATAGATCAGGATAAAAATTTAAGTACTTTCATTAAAAGTATTCCTTTAATATTAGATAAAACACAAGCTCAGTTTATATTTGTTGGGCAAGGTGATTTAAGAAAAGAATTTATAGAATATTTTAATAAGACATCTTATAACAATTATGTAACATTTGTTGATTCAGTAAAACCTAATAGCATAGAGCTTTTATCTTTTTATCAATCTGCCGATGTATTTGTTATGCCTTCTTGTATAGAAACTCAAAGTCTAGCTACCATGGAAGCAATGGCTTGCGGTTTACCGATTGTTGCTGCCAATAGCGGTGCGCTTCCTGAATTAGTAAAAAACAATAAAAACGGATTTTTAATTCCTCCGTACAATATATCTGCTTTCGCGCATGCCATTATTAAGCTTACTAAAAATCCGCAAAAACGCGCGGATTTTGCTAAAAATAGCTTACAGTTTATCAAAAAACATAATAGATCTAATACTTTTCAAACTTTGCAAAATATTTATTCGCATTTAATCCAAAATAATACAAAACTTGATATAAAATAACTAATATGATAGTATACAAATAATAATAAAAATTATAAATATGAAATATGCATAAGGAAAATTTAGCGATGCCCCATATAAAAGATTCAAAAGATTCAAAACAGATTGCTGAAAAACCCAAAGAACAAAAAAACCCACAATCTTTTGAAGAATATTACAATATGTATAAAGATGATATTGCGCGGGTTGCTCTTTATTATACAAAGAATAAAGATGATGCCGAAGATCTTGTACAAAATACGCTTTTAAAAGCTTACAAGCATTTTTCCAAATTTAATAAAAAAACCAATTTTAAGTCTTGAATATTTAAAATTATAGAAAATACTTATTTAACCCAGATAAAACATAAAAATGAGCAAAACATATTAGGGTTAAATCAAAATTTTGATATTGTTGATGATAAAGAAACATCTACGGAAGAACAAATTGTAAACAAAGAAACGGTTTCCGAGATAAGAGAACAAATATCAAAATTACCAAAAAAATATCAGGAAGTTGTAATGCTTGCCGATATTAAGGGGTTAGACTGTAAAGAAATTGCTGATCTGTTGAATATTCCTATAGGGACAGTTAAATCACGTTTACATAGAGGACAGGCAATGTTACAAGAGCGAATGCAAAACAAGAATAATCGAAGTATCAAATAGTTTTATGGTTAGAAAGATTCGCAATTTTTTAAAAACACGAAAAGAAAAAATTATCTTTGGATTGTGTTTGGGTATATCTATTTTGATCGGCGCGTTTTTTATTTTGCGCGAAACCCAGTTTTTACCCCAAAACGCTATAGTATTATTGGAAAATGTTGTTCTTCCTGGACAAAATGATACAGTTTTAATTTTTGCTCCTCATCAAGATGATGAAACACTCGGCGCGGGCGGGTATATTATTCGAGCAGTAGAAAATAAAGCCAATGTTTATATAGTTTTAATAACTAATGGCAACCGTCGTAATTTAGAAACAAAGCGTAATATAGAATTTCAGAAGATAACAAAATTTTTGGGTGTACCAAATTCACATTTATTATATCTAAATTTACCAGACGGGCAATTGTCTAAACAAGATCTATTTATGATACAGCAGGATATTACTCATACAATAAAACAGGTCGATCCAGATATAATAATTTATCCAATACCCCAAGATAGACATATAGATCATCAAATAAGCGGCAAAATCATCGAGCATACTTTAGGATATTTTCCTCAAATAAAAAGTTATGCTTATTTAGTTCATTATCCAGGGTTTCCTCGTCCCGAGGGGTTGCATAGGAATGCTTTTATATTGCCCCCTCTTTCAATGTTGAGTATTAATAAAAGATGGGAAACTTTAAATTTAACCTCAGATGAAGAGAACAAAAAATGTGCTGCTATATATTTGTATAGAACTCAATTTCAAAACCCGTTACCATTTTTACGAAATTTAATGGTTGCCTTTTGTCGTCAAAATGAGATTTTCTTGACAAATAGAGAATAATATGGTATAATATATATTAGAACAATAAAAATGTGGGTTTTTATAGATTTTTAGGGATTTTTACATATAATTAAATATATTTTTACATATAATTAAATATTTTAAAACAAAAAATAAAATGAAAACTCAACAAACAAAAAAAACAAATATTCCTTTATTTTTACGCAGGGGTTTTTTAGCTTTTGTGGTTTTTTGTTTTATTTTTTCTCGTTTTATTATGGGGTTGAATGTTTTAGTATTAAAAAACCCTCATTTATTTGCGGACATTACTCATCAAGATATATTAGTTATGATTAATGATATTCGTCAAAAAAATAATTTACCAATTTTGGTAGAAAATCCCAAACTTGATCAGGCTGCTTATTTAAAGGCACAAGATATGATAGACAAAAATTATTTTTCGCACTATAGCCCCCAGGGTATTTCCCCTTGATATTGATTTGATCAAGTGGGATATTATTATCAATATGCCGGTGAAAATTTAGCAATGAATTTTTATAATGCCAC
>CAYOES010000043.1:0-3485 GCA_964403105.1 uncultured Candidatus Saccharibacteria bacterium | reverse complement strand
AAATGCAACCTACCAAATCAATTATTATAAAATCTAAGCACAATAGGATTGTCAGGTAATTAAAAACTTTAAGTAAAATATGAACAAAAATAAACAATACTTCACTTAGAAATTAAATTACTTAATATATACATATTCATTTATTCATAGCGTAAAGCATCTATTGGATTTAACGTAGCAGCTCGTTTCGCAGGATAATAACCAAAAATAATACCAATAGCAGCAGATACACCAACAGCTAAAAATATAGAATATAATGAAATTTTTGTAGTAATACCCATAAAATAAGCAACTCCAAAAGACAATATTCAACCTACAATAATACCAAAAATACCACCAATAAATGTAAGCATAATTGACTCAAATAAAAATTGTAAAGTAATTTCTTTACTTTTGGCACCAATCGCTTTACGCAAACCGATTTCTTTGGTTCGTTCGGTTACATTAGTTAGCATCATATTCATAATACCGATACCACCCACTAGCAAAGAAATCCCGGCAATTGAAGATAGAAAAATTGTTAATATATTTGTAATTGATGTAGATATAGCTATTACATCAGTTAAATTAAGTAAACTAAAATCTGCTTCTTGGGGATTTTTAATATTATGACGTTCTAATAAAAGATTAGTTACGTCATTTTGAACCAAAAGCATATTGTTTTGATCTTTTACTTGAATATTTATAATGGAAACATAATCGTCTCCACTTAAAAATTGTTGAAAAGTATTAATTGGCACATATACTACATCATCTTGATTAAGCAATCCTGCTCCTCCCTTTGGCTGTGTAATACCAATAACTGTAAAATTTACTTTATTAATTCTAATAACTTGCCCTACAGGATTTATACCTTCGCCAAATAAATCATTAGCTGTTGTAGGCCCTAATACTGCAACTTTTGATAATCTTTGAATATTTTGTTGAGTAATAAATGACCCATTTTCAATTTCTATATTTTTAATTTGCGCATAAGACGCTCCAACACCATATACACTACAATTGGTATTAGTGCCCTTGGCCATTATTTGATATCTTCCAACAACTTCTGGAGATATAGCTTTTATATTTTGTACTTTGGTTTCTATTGCCTCTACATCTTCTAATGTTAAAGATTGTGCTGATCCTCTATAAGAACGTGCTTGTGAACCAACAACTCTTTGAAATCCCGGCATTACCATAATTAAATTTGAACCCATACTTTCAATATTGGATTCTATTTGTTGTTTTACACCTTCTCCTACAGAGATCATGGCTACTACCGAGCCAATACCAATAATAATACCTAAAATAGTCAAAGCTGTTCTAGTCTTATTAGAAGAAATAGCTGAATAAGTTTCTTGAACTAAATCTGAAAATTTCATAATATAAATTTTAAAAATAAATTAACATTAGGCATAATTGGAAATACGCCTATTTTGATTAACTATATCATCAACAATCGCACCATCACGCATATAAATAATCCGTTGACTATGTTCAGCCACATAATGGTCATGAGTAATAAGGATAATGGTACATTTTTGTTTATTATGTAATTTTTGAAACGTACCAAGCACAATATCACCTGTTTTGCTATCAAGGTTACCAGTGGGCTCGTCTGCTAAAATAATTTTAGGATCATTTATTAAAGCTCGAGCAATAGCCACACGTTGCATCTGACCACCCGAAAGTTGATTAGAACGATGATAAAAATGTGATTCCTCAAACCCCACACTCCCAAGACAAAGTTTAGCACGTTTTTCTCTTTCATTGTTTGAAATGTCTGTATAAATTAAAGGAAGCATAACATTACGTAACACAGTCATTCTTGGCAATAAATTAAATGATTGGAATACAAAACCAATTTTATTTTTTCTAATTTCAGCTAATTGGTCATCAGACAAATTAGAAATATCCACACCTTCCAAAAAATACTTGCCACTCGTGGGCGTATCGAGACATCCCAAAATATGCATTAAAGTTGATTTGCCACATCCTGAAGGCCCAGTAATAGCCACAAATTCTCCTTGAGGTATTTCAAAAGAAATATTGTTTAAGGCAACTGTTTCTGCATCACCCATTTTATAAATTTTTGTAATATTTTTGACTTCTATCATAATTTTAATAGCATAATTTTAATAACAAAATAAATTGGTTTATTTATTTTAAATAAATTTTTTTATTTATTTTTTATGGCCTAAAACTACGAGTTGGTGAACCCATACCACCTGTACTGCCCATACCTGGCATTTGGAATAAACTATTTCTTGTTTGTAATGTAGTTTTGGAATTCGAAGCAATAGTTTGTAATACTATTTTATCTCCCTCTTTTAGTCCACTCAAAACTTCGGAATACATATCATCAACAAGTCCTAATTGTACAGAGGTCATTGTAATTTGCACTTTAGAAGCTGGCACAGTTATAGTATCTCGAATAATTTTGGGTGTTGTACCCACAAATATTACTTTTTCCACATATGTTTTATTATTTTGTTCTTTAATTGCAGAATTCGGAATAACTAAAATATTTGTCTTACTATTAGTAACTATGGAAACAGAAACACTCATCCCGGGTTTTACCCTTTCATCTTGTGTATCAAATACAACCTTAACACCATAATTTACTACACCTTGGGTCACTGTAGCCAAAGTATCAATATCAACAACTTCACCCGGAATATGTAAATCTTCAATAACATCAAAAGTAATATCAGCTTTTTGCCCTATTTTTACATTAGTAATATCAACTTCATTTAAAGTTATTTCTGCTATTTTTTGTTTAGTAAGTATAGATGCGATAACTGTACCATTAGATAAAGATTCTCCTTTTTTGATATCAAAATTCGCTACAATACCACTAAATGGAGCATAAACATAATAATCACTTAAATTTCTTTTTGCCTCTGCTAACGCATCTTCTTTTTGTTGAATAGTAAGTTCTAAAGAATTAATATTTATAGATTGAACAGAAAGATTATTATTTAAACTATCTAAGCTGTTTATTATATCTAACAAAGCAGTTAAGTGAGTATTGATTGTATTATAATAATTTCTTAAATTTGTTAAATGTTGGTTTATGAGTACTGAATTATCAGGTCTCCAATTTTCCAATACAGAGCTAGTATTAAATAAATCCACGACATCACGAGCAGTTTTAGTAATATTAGCAAGTTTTTCAGTAAATTTATAAGCATCTTGAAGGGCTTTATAAATATCTTCACTATTAGCACCATGTAAAGCTTTCTGGTAACTCAAAAATCCTTGTTCATATAATCTTTTTGCTTCAGGATAAGCATTAGCTAAGTCTTGAGGAACTGATGTAAAGTGTTCGCCATAAAACGTATCAACTACATCACTATAATATTGAATATTATTAGTATTAATATCAGAACTAAGATCTCTCTCAAATAAAATATCATCTACAGAATTTAAAATAGTAAAAAGATCTGTATAGGTCTGGGCAATTTCTTTTAATCCTTTATCGCCAGTTTCTTTAATTTGAT
>CAYOES010000042.1:0-3653 GCA_964403105.1 uncultured Candidatus Saccharibacteria bacterium | reverse complement strand
AAACAAAAACAGGTTCAATAAAAATTCCTACGGTTTTATGGCCTTATATGAATGGTATTAAAGAGATAGGCAATAAACATGGAAAAACAAAATTCAAGCTATTCTAGCCCAAGACTCAAAAACCTAAAAAGGCGTAGAAGGACTACAAAATTATTATGATTTTTTTGTAGTGTTTTAATTATAGTTTGTTTGTATTATATATTTTTTTCCAAAATGTTTTTGGTGACCAATATAAATGTATATAACAATAAAGAAATACCCAGTGGGGTTTTGTTGCCACGTATTAAACAAACAGTACTGGATAGTAATAATAAATTATATTGGACATTAGTTTCTTTGATACATTCAGATAGCAATGTGTATTTGGCAAATTTATTATTACTCAATAATAAAGATATAACCAAACAGATAGAGCTAATGTTTCCTCAAATTAATAAAGCAGAAGTTACAAAAAATTATTATACTCATACCTTGTTGGTCAATATTGAAGAAAAACATCCTGTGTTGGCTGTTAAAATTAATAATGTAGATATAAATAATTTATACATAGATCAAAATGGTATTTTGTTTAAGGCTGATACTGTTGATAAATCTAAATTACCAGAAATTATATTTTTTGATTTTGTAGATGAAAACTTATTAAATAAGTCTGTTGTTCATAGAGAAATATTTTCTAAATCACAAATGGATACTATATTAACTTTGTTGAATTATCGAGAAAATTTTCAATTAGGGATTAATCATTTTGAATATACTTTTAGAAAGCCTAATTCTCTGGTACTGCAAACAAAATTCAACTTTATGATATATTTATCTTTGCGCCCAGATATTGTGGACGCCTTAAAGGCAGCAGAAGTGTATTATTTAAAAGTTATTAAACCCAAAAATAAAAATATAGAATATATAGATGTTAGGTATTATCCAGAGAAATTGTTTTATAAGTAATTATTGATAAAATTTTGTGATTATGAAGCACTATTAAGTATATGTTTAATTTTTAATCTTAATCTTAATCTTAATCTTTTATTATGTAGTATTTATTATAATATTTTGTATATATTGGAACATTTTGATAAAAATTATTGGTAGGCGAGTGTTGATAAATTATTATAAGTATGATATAATTATATTATAGAATATATCTACTTAATAATTTAATCATTTTAATAATTTTATTAAATTTATATAGTGGAACAAATAAATTTTAAAGGGGTTAAACAAATTGAAAAA
Source organism: uncultured Candidatus Saccharibacteria bacterium (assembly GCA_964403105.1). Classification (GTDB taxonomy): domain Bacteria; phylum Patescibacteriota; class Minisyncoccia; order UBA6257; family JAKLIH01; genus CAZFNU01. The sequence goes on along the minus strand of CAYOES010000042.1, from coordinate 2,423 downwards.
TATATAGAAGATAAACACCAAATTGACAAAAAAGATTTGTCCAAATCTATTACCAAAGAAATGATAAAAGAAGCTATTGAGAGTATTATAGAAACAGAACTGAGTAAACTGCCCACAAAAACAGAAAGTATATCACAAGCTATATCTTTGGAGGTTCCAGTAGCAAGCGCGCCCAATATGCAACACCAAGTTATTCAGTTTGATAGTAAAGGGAAAAAACAAGCAGAAATAATGTTAGAAAACTTGGTAGATATTGCTTTGACCAAAAGTGTATCGCAAGCAATAAAAACAAGTTTAAAGACCAAAAACGCTTATTTGATAGATAAACTGCATGATATTTTGATAGATAAGTTTTATGAAATTCTAAAATAATTAAGTAGTTAATATGCAATCTTTAAATATTTTTAATACAATACTAATTTATAGCATAAGTATTCTGGCGATACTCGTTTGTTTTATATGATTTTTTAATTATATTGCGTATAAAAAGAGGGTTAATAAATCTTTGCATTATAAATTGTTGTCTATTAGAGTACCAAAAGAAATAAATTTAGATAGCAAAGTAGAAGACCAAAGAAAAATAGCTGAAATAATTAGTGCAAGCGAGCAAATAATTGCGAGTTTAGCACAATATAAGAATCCGATAGTTTTTGAGATCGCTTCTCCTATTGGTAGTAATGAAATTTATTTTTATGTATCTTGTTTAAAAAAAGAGCAGGAGTTTGTGAAAAAAATTATTACTGCGTTTTATCCCTTTGCCGAAGTGGAGGAAGTTGATGATTATTCTATTTTTGCGCCCAAAAACTATACAGCTGCTTCTTATCTACATTTAGAAAAATCTTATTCTTTACCATTAAAAACTTATCAACATTTTGAAAATGATCCCTTAAATGCTATTGTCAATGCTTTTAGTCATATAGATCAAGGAGAAGGGGCTGCAATGCAAGTTATTATAAAGCCAGCAGGGGGATATGCAAAAAAGAAAATTATGAAAGATTTACAAGATGCTCGCAAGGGTAAAAGTTATAATGATTTGTTTGGTAAAATAGCAATAGTAGATACAAATCTGTTATTAAAAACTATTAATCCTGAAACAGAAGAAGAAAAAAAATTTAAAGAGATCAAGCCAGTAGACGAGACTTTGGTAAAAAATTTAGAGTTTAAAGTTTCTAGCCCTTTGTTTGAAACTAATATAAGATTGCTGGTATCTTCTCATGATAAATATCATGCTAATTTTGTTTTATCACATTTGGAAAGTGGGTTTTCGGAAATTAATATGCCGAGTATGAATGGCTTTAAAATAAAAAGAGTTTCGTCATGAGGATTAACGAATTTTATTTTCAAATATGTTTATAGAATATTTGATGTTAAAAATGCGATAGTTTTGAATACATCAGAGATAAATACAATTTGACATTTGCCTCATAGTAAATTAGAAGTGCCTAATATAAAATGATTGTTGAGCAGAGGATCGTCAAGCCCTGCCGATTTGCCAAGCGAAGGAACGGTTTTGGGATTAAGCAAATTTAGAGGTGAAGTAAAAAAGGTAATGATAAAAAACAAAGATAGAAGGTTACATATGTATATTATTGGGCAAACAGGTACTGGTAAAACTACATTTTTGAAAAATATGATGATTCAAGATATTCAACAAGGTAAGGGGTTGTGTTTTCTGGATCCCCATGGTGACGAAGCCGAAGATCTATTAAACTATATTCCTAAAGAAAGAATTCAAGATGTTATTTATTTTAATCCTGCTGATAGAGATATGGTAATGGGTTTGAATATGTTAGAATATACAGCTAATGATAGTAAAGGACCAACAATGATTGCTAACGAATTGATTGAAATTTTTGATAAATTATATGATTTGAAACAAACAGGTGGTCCAATTTTTGAACAATATATGCGTAATGCTTTGAATTTATTGATGTCTGATCCTGATCAACAATATACTTTGGCTGATGTTTCTCGAGTTTTGACTGATCCATTGTTTAGGAGATATTTGTTGGGTCGAACAAATGATTTATTGACTAAAGATTTTTGAGAACAAGAAGCAGAAAAAGCGGGTGGTGATTTATCGCTAGCTAATATGGCGCCTTATATTAATTCTAAATTAACTCCATTTTTGACTAATGATTTTGTGCGTCCAATTATTGGCCAAGTAAAAACTACAATAAATTTTCGAGAGATAATGGATAAAAATAAAATATTTATAGTAAATTTATCCAAAGGATATATGGATGAATTTAGTAGTTATTTTATAGGTATGATTATTATTGGTAAATTTTTGTTAGCAGCTTTTTCAAGAGCTGAGTTGAGCGAAGCAGAAAGAGTAGATTTTAATTTATACGCTGATGAGTTTCAGAATTTTACTACTAAAAATATTCCAACAATTTTATCAGAAGCTCGAAAATATCATT
>CAYOES010000041.1:0-3700 GCA_964403105.1 uncultured Candidatus Saccharibacteria bacterium | reverse complement strand
ATAGATTTATTGGAAAATGATTCAGGTAAACCAACTGTTGGAGATGTAAGAGCGAATGCTAATATTATCAAAAGAACTTTGCAAAATTTTGGTATTGAAGTAGAAATGGGAGAAATTTGTATCGGTCCTACTGTTACTCAATATACTTTAAAACCAGCAGAGGGAGTTAAATTATCACGTATTACAGCTTTACAAAATGATTTATCATTGGCATTGGCTGCTCATCCTTTACGTATAGAAGCACCTATTCCTGGTAAATCATTAGTTGGTATAGAAGTACCAAATAAATCAGTGGCATTAGTAAAATTGCGCAATATGTTAAGCACAGAAGAATTTCAGACTTCTAAAGCTTTATTGTTAGTTCCATTGGGGCGAGATGTAAGCAATAAAGCAAGGTATATTAATATTGCAAAAATGCCTCATTTACTTATCGCTGGTGCTACTGGAACAGGCAAATCAGTTTGTATCCATACAATAATTACTTCTTTATTATTTAGAAATACTCCTGAGACATTAAGATTTATTTTGATTGATCCAAAAAGAGTAGAGCTATCGCATTACGAAGGTATCCCGCATTTGCTAACTCCTGTAATTACTGAATGTAAAAAGGCTTTGCCTGCTTTACGTTGGGCAATAAGTGAAATGGAAAGGCGTTATGGGTTGTTGTTAGCTAATCATAGTCGTGATATAGAAAGTTATAATGAAAAAATATCCAAAAAAGATGTAGATGTTTTACCCTATATTATTATAATCATTGATGAATTGGCAGATTTAATGATGCAATATGGTAAAGAAGTTGAGGGTGCGATTGTTAGATTAGCACAAATGTCACGCGCCACAGGTATTCATTTAGTAATTTCTACTCAAAGACCCTCAGTAGAAGTGATTACAGGATTAATAAAGGCCAATATTACTAGCCGAATTGCTTTTCAAGTCGCGTCTCAGGTAGATTCGAGAACTATTTTAGATAGTCAGGGAGCAGAAAAATTATTAGGGCACGGTGATATGCTTTATTTAGCAGCTGATACTTCAAAGCCTGTTAGGTTGCAAGGTGCATTTTTGACTGAAAATGAAGTTAATAGAGTAACCAATTTTATTCGTAAACAAGATGTTAATATAGAAAGTAATTTCGGATTGGAGACAACATTAAAAGGGCAGGAGATTTTAAATAACAAAGCGCCCAATCAGGATAGTATAAATTTAGATGAGTATGCATATGGTGAAGAAGATGAAAAATATGAAGAAGCTTTGGAGGTTATAAAACAATTTGGTAAAGCCTCGGCTTCATTGTTGCAAAGAAGGCTTGGTATAGGATATGCCAGAGCTGCTAAATTATTAGATATATTAGAAGAAAAAGGAATTATAGGTCCAGCTGATGGTGCTAAACCAAGAGAGGTATTTTTATCAAATAGCCAAGTATGAAAAAATACTAGTACCAAGGAAAGTTTATTGGACTCGTCTGATACAGAGAATTTATTAGATGATAACAATGAACAAGATGATAATAATGAAAAAATTTAATTTAATTTTATGAAAGATAATAATATTGTGCATTTAGGAAAAATATTAAAAGAAAGCCGTGAGCAACAAAATATTACTCTTGAAAAAATGGCTTTGAAAACTCGTATCAAAATGGAGCACCTAATAAATTTGGAGGATGAACATTTTGAAAAATTACCCCCAAAGATTTTTATAAAAGGTATAATATCAAAATATTGTGATATTTGTGGATTGGATAAAAAAGAAATGCTTAAACAATTTGATAACTATTTAATAGAAAGTGCGGGATCAAATAATAAGTATAATAAATTATTTACTGAACATAAAAAAATTTATCCAAAATGAAATTTATCAAAAATATTTTTAATTTTTTTTGCTATTGTAGTGGCGTGTTTTATTTTATGACAAGTATTTAATTTATTATTGCCTCCCAAAATTGAATTAATGTATCCTGGAGGAGATTTAACTTCTGATACTTCTTCAGTTGAAATTATAGGTAAGGTGTTAAGAGCCAAAGAATTTACTATCAATGATCAGATAATAAATTTTGATCACGATGGAGTTTTTAATTATGTGTTAGCACTTGAGCCTGGTTTGAACATTATAACTATTAAAGCCAAAAATAATAGTGGGAAATCAAGCCAAATTATTAGAAACGTAATATATAATAAATAAGTAATTTTGAATTGCGTTGGATTAAAAAATACAGGAGTTTGGTTCCTGTATTTTTGATTTATTTGGTTTTTTCCCCATTGCCTCTGTTTTTCTTCTTATTCTGGATTTATTTGATTTTTTTGTTGTCCTTTCCTTATTTATTATTTATTTCTGTATTCTTTATTCTAGATTATCCAATATTTTTCTCTTTGTTGATTTTATTTTTGTGAATTTCATTCACTCTCTATTTGGTTTTTTGTTTTTGTTCGTAATTATTTCCACAATATCTCCTGATTGTAACTGATAGTTTAGTGGTACTATTTGATTATTTACTTTGGCCATTTGGCAATGATTTCCAAGATCACTATGAATTTTATATGCAAAATCTATAGGTGTTGATCCTTTTGGTAAATTTATAACATCTCCTTTTGGTGTGAGTACAAATATTTGTTCTTTTAGTAGCTCATTAACAAAAATATTGTAGATAGTTTGTCCATCTTGGTTTTTGAGATTGATAGTTTGGAGAGTTTTAAGTAAGGGGTTTTCTTTTAGAATTTGTTTTCTTTTGATATAACTTTTGTTTTCTTTATTTAATTGATATAATCAGTGGCTCGCGATACCGTATTTAGAATACTCATACATTTCCATTGTTTGGATTTGTATTTCGACAATTTGATTGTTTGTAGTAAGTGTAGTAGTATGAATTGCTCTGTAGCCATTTGGTTTAGGAAGAGCAATATAATCTTTTAAACGCCCGGGCAGAGGTAGTCATAACTGATGAATAAAACCCAAAATTAAATAACAATCTTCGATGTTTTGAGTAATAATTCGTAGAGCTATAATATCATAAATTTTATTAAAATCTTTTTCTTTTAGATATTTTCGATAAATACTATACAGTTTCTTTTTACGAAATTCTATATCAAAAAAATTACAATTATTTTTGTTAAGATAATCACTTAGTTCACGTTTAGAAATTATTAGAGCCTTTTCAAGATCTAAATATTTTTTACCAACATATTTTTTTACCATTTTGTATTCTTTGGGATATGCATAAGGAAATGCCAATTCTTCTAAACTTGATGCGATATTTTCTAAACCTAAATAATAAGCTAATGGGCTATAAATATCTAATGTTTCTAATGAATTTTTTTGTTGAGATTCTTTGTTTAAGGCTCAAATAGTTCGCATATTATCCAGTCTATCCATAAGCTTGATTATTATTATTCTATAATCTTGACTCGCCGCAAGAAAAAGGCTTCTTAAATTGTCGAGATAGTGTTTTTTCTGATGGTATTGCTGGCGTGTTTTTACTTTATGGTGTAGGCTATGAATTTTGGTTAGTCCTTGCACTAAAAAAAGAATCTCATCGCCGAATTCTTTTTTTATCTCATCGGTTGTGATATTGGTATCTTCTAAAATATCATGTAATAATCCTGCAATAATTGTGCTGGCATCTTGTTTTAATTGAGATAGCTCTATGGCTACTCGTAGGGGATGATTTACAAAATCTTCTCCTGTTTTTCTTTTTTGTCCTTGGTGATAT
>CAYOES010000040.1:0-3719 GCA_964403105.1 uncultured Candidatus Saccharibacteria bacterium | reverse complement strand
AATCTTCTTTCAAAAAATGATCATAACTATCCAAAAATTCTTTTTCTTCTTTTTCAGTAAAAGGTATACTCTGGACTTCGTTTATAATTATATCATCCTCTAATACTATATTTTCGTCTTCTTCCTTATCAAACAAAACAGCTTCCTCCTCTGCCCCTTCATCAGAATCACTATCATCAGAACTACTATTATCTGTTATAACTTTCTTATCTATAGCCCCTGCTAATTCTTCGCTTTTGTCTTTTTCTTGTTTTTCTTCTTCTGTATCATCACTAGCCACCTCATCATTTTCCTCTGACTCCTCTTTGGAGCTATCTGATTCTAATTCTTTATCTTCATCATCTTGCTTAGATAACATAGATTTATATGAATTTGTCATAATATATTTTTATTTTATTAAGTTTGTTAAAAAATTACTTGATTTTTTGTTTTGATTGTTTATTTTGTTTTGATTTTTTTATTATACCTGCCAAACAAATTGCCAAAGCATCAGCGACATCATCGGGTTTGGGTATTGTTTTTAGATCCAAATACATTGCTACAAATTTTTGCACTTGTAATTTTTCAGATCTACCATAACCCAATAGATATTGTTTTACTTCCAATGGAGTGATCTCTACAATATCCAATTTTTTCTTATTAGCAGCCAATAATAATACTCCCCGTGCCTCGCTAACTGTCATAACTGTTTTGGCGTTTTTAAAGAAAAATAATCGTTCAACTGCAAAAAGATCTGGATGATATTTAGTTATCAATTTTGTCAAATTGTTAAATATTATATTCAGCTTTTGATATTGGGTTTTATTTTGTATATCTCAACACCCAAATTCAATAGGTTTTACTTTGGATTTTGTTTGTCTAATAACAGCAAAACCCGTTCTTGAAGTGCCAGGATCAATACCTAATACAATCATTATATCAAAATTATATAATTAAAAATATCCAAACAACCAAACATATTATAATAAATACTTATTCAAATAAGCCCAAACTAAAATGATATATTGGAGTATACTTCTATAACATCATCATTGTCATTCAATTCGTTAAATAATTTTTCTATTTTTTCTTTTTCTTGAGCGTCTTCAATCTGTATTTTTTGATCACTTTCTCAATCCAAATAATAATCATCTATGTCTACTGATTTTTCTAAAATCATCTTGATTTTATTTAAATCTTGAGAGTTCGTTTTAATAATAATATCGTCATCATCTTCAATAATATCCAAAGCACCTGACTCTATAACCATCAAAGCCAAATCATCATTTCATAAATTCTTTTTGACCACAATATTACCAATTTCTTTAAACATATATTTTACACTGCCACTTTGGGCTATTTTTGCCCCATTTATTTGTAAAATTTTTTTAATTTCTGGCAATGTTCTATTCTTGTTATCAGTTGCTGCTTGAATTAAAATACCAGAACTTTGGGGTCCATAGGCTTCTATAATAATTTCTTCAAAAATTGCTCCTTCACCTCCTACTCCACTACCCCTTTTAATGGCTCGTTCAATATTATCTTTTGGCATACCTAAACTTTTTGCCTTATCTACCAATAAACGTAATTTTGTATTTGTATTGGGATCTCCCCCATCTTTTGCTGCCAAAGCAATACTACCAGCAAATTTAGAAAAAATTTTACCTCTTTTGCTATCAGTTGCAGCTTTTTGATGCTTTATTGAAGCTCATTTAGAATGTCCTGACATAATAAAAAATTTATTCAATTGTTATTATTGTATTTTACAACATTTTCCATAAAAAAGCAACCCCTTAATAATAAATGTTGCTTCAATATTACATATTTAAATACTAATTGTCCGAATATGGCACATATAATCTATCTGGTAATATCATTAATAAATAATTCCAATGCCAATACAGGATCTATTTTCCCTTTTTTAATTTGAACATCATATCGAAACAAAACTCTATATTCTCTTTTTAAACCTTCTAGACTAAATTTTTGCGCCAGTTGACGCGTTTTTTGTAAAGCAAATGGGTTTCAATTTAAACTCTTAAAACTTAGATTCGGGGTTGTTTCGAGTGTTTTAACTATAAGTAATCGTCTTATTTGAGAAGCAATTGATCCTACAAGAATTTCTGGTTTTGTATAAGCATCTAATTCTTTATACAAAGCTTGCAAAGATTTTGCTCGATTTTTATCAGCAATAGCATTTGATAATTCAAAATTAATTGGATTATTGGGCAATACAGAAAAATCTAAAAAATTTTTTAAGGTTATTTTGGTTTTTAATAACGATAATTTTTCTAATTCATTATAAATCGCCCAAGTATCTCCATCTCAGGCCATAGTCAAAACTTCCAAAACTTCTTTATCTGCTATTATTCCTAATTTAGTGGCTTCTATAGTTGCTCATTTGAGCAATGGCTTTCCTTTTAACACCGGGAAAACTTCTTCTTTATATTTAACATCTTTGAGATATTGTTTTTTTAATACCATTATATTGTCCCAAAGTATAATCAATACATCTTTAGAATCATTGTGTTTTATTAGATCGAATATTTCTTGAAATAATTGTTTATGTTTATTATTTTTGGCACTTAGATTTTCTACATCAATATCTTCGTTTACTTTGTTATGTATATTTAGATTATCTTTGCCAATATGTTGATTTAATAATGTTAATAAATTTTTGATTAACACAACTTTTTTATTATTAAACAAACACTGAGTTTCTAAAACATTTTTTAATTCATTAATATCAAACATTTCTGATTTATCTAATACATCAAATCTAAAAATATCTCATCCCTTAGATTGATAATCAGCCAATAATTCCTTGACCCTTCTAAACGAATTAAATAAATCGCCACCATAAATTAATATAACCATAATATAATTTAGTTATTTTTGGCACTTAGGACAATAATGAGCAGTTCTACCATTAATTTTAATAGTTTTGATATCACTATGGCACTTTACACATTTACCAGATTTTTTATTATATACTTTTAACATTTTAGAAAATTCTCCTGGATATCCATTAATATCTCTAAAATCCGAAACAGAAGTTCCTTTATAACGAATTGCTAATTTTAATATTTTTTTAATACTTTTGTATATTTTTTCTATTTCTACACCAGTCAAACTATTGGCTTTACGCAAAGGACTAATTTGAGCATCAAATAAAATTTCATCAGAATAAATATTGCCAATACCAGCGATAATTGTTTGATCCATTAATACTTGTTTTATACTGCGTGTATTGTGTTCAATTTTTTTTATTAATCAAGTTTTTGTAAAAGTTTTATCAAAAGGATCCTTACCCAAACTCACCAATTCTTTTAGCGACTCAATATCTTGCTTTTTGCCAACTATTATTTTGGCGAATTTTCTCAAATCAGACAGAGCTAACATCTCGCCATTATCAAAAGTTATCATAAAATGAATATAATTATTAACCCTATCCAAACTTATACCATTGTTTTGCATAGGTACTCATACACCATTTTTCAATATTCATCTACCCAATAATAAATGGCCAGAAATTTTTTGATGTATTAATAATATATAATCTTGCGATAAATAAATCAAAATATTTTTCCCTCGTCGTGTAACCTTTTTTATCACCTTGCCTTTTAATAAATTCAAATTTTTAGCGTTTTTCTTGTAATCTGTTCAAACGCTTTTTATTCTAAACCCTATTATTTTGTGTTGTAAACCCTTAACTATAGTAGTTACTTCAGGCAACTCTG
>CAYOES010000039.1:0-3856 GCA_964403105.1 uncultured Candidatus Saccharibacteria bacterium | reverse complement strand
TGGAAGTAGCGAGTTTAGCGAGTATGCTTGCTTCAGAATTAGGAGCAAATGTAGAAATAGCAAAAAAAGCTGGATTATTGCATGATATTGGTAAAGCTGTAGATTATGAAATTGAGGGGTCGCATGTTGATATTGGTATTCGTATTTTACAAAAATACGGCATATCTAATGATATTATTACAGCTATGAAATCCCATCATGAAGATTATCCTGTTGAAACTTTAGAAGCTGCTATTATTGCTGCTTGTGATGCTATCTCAGCTTCAAGGCCTGGTGCACGAAAAGAAAATTTAGAAAATTATTTACGTCGTTTAGAAAATTTGGAACGAATAGCTACTTCTTTTCCAGAAATTGAAAAAGCTTATGCTATTCAAGCTGGTCGTGAATTAAGGGTGTTTGTATTTCCTGATAAAGTAGATGATTATGGTACAATGAAATTAGCTAAAACATTGGCTCAAAAAATCGAAGAGGAGGTTAAATATCCAGGTGAAATTAAAATTACTATGATTCGTGAAACTAAAATTATTGAGATAGCACGTTAATATATTTACGTTTTTTTTGTTGTAATTTGCTATAATAATTGGAGTGTAATAAAAAATAAAATAAATATAAAATATGAAGACGAATATTATAAATACACAGCCAGCTTCAGGGTTTAGAGATTTGTTGCCAAAAGAAAAAATATTTAAACAATGGTGTATTGATACTATTAGTTGTGTTTTTAGTAAATATGGCTATGACTCTATAGAAACTCCAAGTTTAGAGAGATTAGAAATTTTAGAAGGCAAATCAGGAGAAGAATTTAATAAATTAATATTTAAAATTGCCCAAAGAGGTGATAAAGAGTCTGAAGATCCAGATTTAGGATTGCGTTATGATTTTACAGTACCATTAGCAAGATTTTTAGCAGAATATAAAAATAAATTACCCAAAATTTTTAAACGCCAGCAAATAGGTCCATGCTGACGCGCCGAAAGGGCAGGGAAAGGTAGATTTAGAGAATTTTATCAGGCAGACATAGATACTATTGGTTCAAAATCTTTATTAGTAGAAGTAGATACTATATTGGCTTTATCTGAAGCTTTAAATAAAATCGGGCTTAACAATTTAATTGTAAAAATAAACTCACGAGAATTATTACAAGTGATTATGGATTTATATAAAATTGCACCCGAGAAACAAAATGATTGTCTTGTTGCTTTAGATAAATTTTATAAGATTGGTAAAGATGGAGTTGTACAAGAATTGGTAAGCAGGGGATTTAATAAACAAATTGGAGAAGATATTGTTGATATTTTGTCAGATACAACTTTATTACGAAAAAAAATAGAATTAAATGAATTAGGCGCAAAATCTTTAAAAGATATTGAGCAGATAGTAAACTTAGTAAACAATAATACTAAATATGCTATAGCAGAATTTGCCCCTTTTATAATTAGGGGGCAAGATTATTATACTGGTATTATTTTTGAGATTTATTCGGGAGATATACCCGGGTCAATGGCTGGAGGTGGCAGATTTGATAATTTAATTAGTATATTTAGTGATGATAATAATATACCAGCTTGTGGAGGATCAATTGGTGTGGAGAGAGTGGTGTCTGTATTAGAAGAATTGGGTATAAATAGTATTACGAATATACAACCAAAAATTTTAGTTAGTGTATGAGATAATACTATGACATTTGATGCTTTAAATATAGCTACTAAATTACGAGAGCAAAATTTACAGACAGAATTGTTTGTTGGTGACGAAAAAATAGGTGAACAATTAAAATATGCTGTAAATAGTGGATGTAAATATTGTGTTATTTATGGCCCAGATGAAAAAAATAAAAAAGAAATTATTATAAAAAATTTAGAAACCAAAGAACAGCAAAATATTCCATTAGTAGAACTGACTAATTTTCATTTTTAGGTGTAACAAGGATAACTAAAGTATATTTTATATAATTTATAATGTATATATTATGGTCAAAAAGCTTTTGTATAAGAAAATTGGTAATAAAACTATAAGATGCCTTGCTTGTCATCATAATTGTGTAATTCCTCAAAATAAAACAGGTATTTGTGGAGTTAGAAAAAATACAGATGGAGAGTTGGATTTATTAGTTTATGGTAAAAGTCCTTGTTATAATATTGATCCTGTGGAGAAAAAGCCTTTGTTTCATTTTTTGCCAGGGAGTTATGTATTTTCTTTTGGTACTTTTGGATGTAATTTTGGCTGTTTATTTTGTCAAAATTATGATATTTCTCAGTATTCCAAGGAAAATAAAGAAAATATCAAGTATTGAGGGGAAGATTTATCTCCTCAACAAATTATTGATTTTTGTCTATCTAATAATATAAAAGTTATAGCTTATACATACAATGAGCCAACAATATTTGTAGAATATGCTTTAGATGTTATGAAATTGGCAAAAAAGAATAATATAAAAAATATTTTTGTTTCCAATGGATTTATGTCTGACGAAACTATTGAATTAATAAAAAATTATTTGGATGCTATCAATATAGATTTAAAAAGTTTTTCTGATGATTTTTATAGAAAAATTTGTTTTGCTAATATTGAACCAGTAAAAACAAATATAAAAACATTTTATGATTTGCACATTTGGCAAGAGATTACTACGTTAATAATATCTGGACTAAATGATTCGGATGTCGAGTTAAAAAACATAGCAAGTTTTATTTATAATATTAGCTCAGATATTCCTTGGCATATTAGTGCTTTTTATCCAGCTTATAAAATGATTGATAGATTATCAACATCGATTGATATATTGCAAAAAGCATATACTATTGGTAAAAAAGTTGGATTAAAATATATTTATATCGGCAATGTCAGCAATAATTACGAGGACACTATTTGTCCTAATTGTAAAAATATTTTAGTCAGAAGACAAGGTTTTTTTGTTAAAGAAAACAGTATTGTTAATAATAAATGTCCAAAATGCCAGACATTAATTGCCGGCATTTGGAATTAACATTTACAATATGTTTAAGCGTTTAGCTCAATTTACTGGGAGTTTTTATCCTCAAAATCCAGTTGAATTAAAAAACCTAATTCAAAAATTTTTTAATATAGCAACAGTATCTAAAACAAAAACAAAACCAAAGGCATTATTGGTACCACACGCAGGGTATATTTATTCTGGATTATGTGCTGCTTATGGGTATAAAACAATTGAAAAATATAACTATAAAAATATTATTCTTATAGGGCCTAGTCATGTTACTTATTTTGAGGGGTTAATTAGCACACCCAGATGTATTTGAGAGACACCTTTGGGTGAAATAAATGTTTATAGTATAAATGAATTATTGCCCAAAAAGGAATGTATTCAGGAGTCGTTTGATATATTTGTGCCAGAACATAGCTTAGAAGTGCAGATACCATTTTTACAATATATTTATAAAGATTTTATTGTTTTTCCTATATTAGTTGGTAATATAGATTTTTTGAATATTTTTGATATATTAGCAAAATTAGATTTATCTGATAGTTTAATTATTGTTAGTTCTGATTTGAGTCATTATTTACCATTAAAAGAAAATTCAATGCAAGATAAAATTAGTTTAGATGCCATAAAAGATTTGGATAGCGAGAGATTTGATAAATTCGGAGATGCTTGTAACAAAAATTCCATTAGTGCTTTATTAAAATTAGCTGATTATTATAAATGACAGTCATTAATTTTATATCAAAGTAATAGCTCCAATGTAACCAACGATACAAATTCTGTTGTTGGATATGCGAGTGTAATATTTTATTAAATTTATATTATGTTATCTCAAATAGATCAAATATTTCTTTTACAATTAAGTCGGCATACTTTGGAATATTTTTTTGAAAC
>CAYOES010000038.1:0-3868 GCA_964403105.1 uncultured Candidatus Saccharibacteria bacterium | reverse complement strand
AGATTCCTATTGTAAAAGAAATTTTACAAAATATGAATATTAAAATTTTAGAAGCGCCTGGTTATGAAGCCGATGATATTATCGGCACAGTAGTACAAAAAATGAAACATAATAAAAATTTAGATATTATTATTGTTACAGGTGATTTAGATACTTTGCAGTTAATAGATAATAATGTAAAAGTATGAACTCTCAAAACAGGTATTTCGCAGAGCTTTTTGTATGATTATGAAACTTTTAGAAAAAAATATGGTATGGAACCATTTCAGTTTGTTGATTATAAAGGATTAAAAGGCGATCCTTCAGATAATATTCCTGGCATTGAAGGTATAGGGGACAAAACTGCCAAAGAATTGATTAGTAAGCATCATACGATCGAAGAATTACTTAAAGATGCCAAAGATATTGTTGATGATCCCTTAGTGTCAAATAAAGATAAAAAAATTTATAAAAAAATATTAGAATATAAAGACGAAGCTTTATTTTCAAAACAGCTTGCTTCTATTAGTTTAGATGTTCCAATAGATTTTACTTTGGATGATATGCGTTATCAAATCAGCAACAACAGTGGTTTGCAGGAAACATTAAAAAAATATGGTTTTTATTCTTTGATTAGAAAAATAGATATAAAAAATACTCCCAAAACTTCGTATTCTGTTAAAAACATTTTTGATTATCAGCAGATTACAATATCCAATATTGTAGAAGCTAATAAATATCTTGCTAGCGCTACATGTATTTATCTTATGTTAGATCCTGATAACAATTTGTATTTTTCTTTTGTAAACAATGAGAATAAAACTATTGTTTTTAGCATTAATAATACTAAGATCAAAGATCTACAATTGCCCAAAGCTGTTTTTGTGACTTTTGACGCTAAACAATTGTATAAAACATATCCAAACATTTTTGGCGATATTTTTTTTGAAGATTTAAAAATTATGTCTTGACTTATAGATCCAGAAAAAAAAGATTATTCTTTTACAGCAATTGCCAAACAATTTATAAAAGAAAAGCAATCAAATTATCATTTTTTTCAAAATTTTGAAATAAGTGATTTAATAGCCTTAATGCCTGAATTATATCAAAAAATCCTTTTTAACATAAATAATAATAAATTAGATATTGTTTGAAATAAAATTGAAAAACCTTTAATTAGGGTGTTGGCTAATATGGAAGAAAATGGTATAGGATTAGATAAAAAATATTTAGAAACATTATTGGATGATTTAAAACCCCAAATTCAAAAATTAGAAAAAGAAATATATAAATTAGCAGGACAAGAATTTAATATCAATTCACCTAAACAGCTTACAGATATTTTATTTAATGTTCTTAAAATTAATACCAAAGGACTTGCTAAGACCAGTGTTAGTAAAGCAGTATCAACTAATAGCATAGAATTAGAAAAAATTAAAAATGAGCATCCTATAATAGATCTAATTTTAAAGTATAGAGAATTAAACAAATTAGTTACGGCATTTATTCTTCCGTTGCCGAGTTTTATTAGTTCTAAAGATCAAAAAATTCATGCTATTTTTCAACAAACAGGTACAGCCACAGGGCGTTTGTCGTCTGATTCGCCAAATTTACAAAATATTCCAACGAGAAAAGATTATGGAACATTAGTACGTAAGGCTTTTATTCCGAGCCCAGGCTATTTATTTGTTTCTTTTGATTATTCTCAAATGGAGCTACGCATTGCTGCTTTTTTGTCGCAAGATAATGCAATGCTTAAAAGTTTTAAGGAGGGTAAAGATTTTCATACATATACTGCGAGTTTAATATTTGATGTTCCTTATGATAAAGTTACCAAAGATCAACGTTCTAAAGTAAAAGCTTTAAATTTTGGTATTGTTTATGGTATGGGACCCAAAGCTTTTGCCCAAACAGCTGGTATTAGCAAAGAAGAAGCTACGAAATATATTGAAGATTATTTTATTCATTATTACAAACTAAAAGATTATATTGATACTTTAAAAGACAATGCCAAAGCTAAAGGATATTGTGAAACTCTTTTTGGACGCAAAAGATTTCTGCCCTTTATAGGAGTTCAGTCTCGAGAAGGAGCAGATCAAGAAAGAATTGCTATAAACATGCCTTTTCAAGGCCTTGCCGCTGATTTAATCAAAATATCTATGGTAAAGATTTTTGATTATTTGAAAGAAAACCAATTATTAGATTTTGTTAAGCTAAATGTTCAAATTCATGACGAGTTGCTTTTTGAAATAAAATCTGATATAATTAATGAAATTATACCTACTATTCAAAGGTTTCTAGAAGACAATGAGTTGGGTGTCCCATTGAAAGTTAATATAAGTATTGGTAATAATTGGGGAGACCTTAAATAAAATAATATCATTGTAAAATATAACGAATGAAAACATTGTTCCAAAATATTAAAAATTGAAGAGCTATTGTTGCTATTATTAATATATCTTTGATATTAACTATTAGTATATTAAATATTATAAATATTGCTATACCCAATATATTAGCCTATATTATTTATGTTATAGTTATTATTTTATCCTGTATTTTGTTTATTGTTTTTATGGATTTTTTACAAAGAGTTGCTCGTATAGAAATTGAAAAAAGCCAAGTCAATGGTATTTTGGAAAGTATGAGTGATGGTGTTATTTCGTATACTCAAAATTTTCAAATTATTGCTGTAAATGAGTCTTTGGAATATATTTGTAATATTAAAAAACAGGATGTATTAGGTAAAATTATTAGTCCAGAGTGGGATAATAATCCTAAATTTTCCCTTTTAGCCAAAATAGTTTTTCCTACCCTTGCTCCTACTATTTATCGTTTAAGTGATTCAGATTATCCTAGTAGAGTAGTTCTACATTTAGAAACTCCAGAAGAAAAGATATTAGAAGTTACTACCAATCGTATTTTTAATAAATTTACTAATTCTTATATTTTTATTAAAATTATCAAAGATAGAACTCGTGAAGAACAGTTATTAAAATTAAAATCTGATTTTATTTCTATTGCCGCTCATCAATTACGTACTCCTATTACTGGTATTTCTTGGAGTTTTGATATGCTTAAAGATGAAAGTGTGGGGACACTTACAGACAAACAAAAAGAAATTATTGCTTTGGCAAATGATGCTATAAACGAAATGAAATCCACTATTGAAGATTTATTAGAAGCAGCTAAGATAGAAGAAGGTAAATCTGAATATAATTTTCAGCTTTTGCAACTCGAACCTATAATTAATGAAGTCATTTCTATGTATAAACCTAAATGTCAAGAAAAAAATATTAAAATTATTTTTAATAAACCAGCAAATCCAATACCATTATTGTCTTTGGATAAAGAAAAAATAAAAATAGCTATACAAAATATAATTGATAATGGTATTAAATATAATGTTCAAAATGGAGAAGTGAGAATAAATATACAAAAATTAGTTGATAAACCATATATCCAAGTAGATATTGAAGATACTGGCATAGGAATCCCTGCTAAAGATTTGCCTAATATGTTTAATAAATTTTTTAGATCAGATAATGTTATTAAACAAGATACGAGGGGCACAGGGCTGGGGCTACATGTCACTAAAAACATTATTGAAAATCATGGTGGAAAAATTTGGATAGAATCTATTGAAAAAAGAGGTACTACTATTCATTTTGTATTGCCAACAGATCCTGCTTTAATACCTCCTCAATACCAAAAGCCATTAAATATATTATAATATATAAATTTATTAACAAAGAGGCCGATTCATTTTTTATAATTCTATAGTAAACAGATATACAAAAACAATATATACAATTTAACAAATATTTTAATCCTATACTATGTTTAATTATTCTAATCATTCAAAAAAGTATTATGTATATATATTTAT
>CAYOES010000037.1:0-3912 GCA_964403105.1 uncultured Candidatus Saccharibacteria bacterium | reverse complement strand
ATGCGTAATCCAGTAGAAATAGAAGATAAAAAATATTTAGCAGTAAAACCAATTTATCAAGATCAAGATAATGCTAAGAATTTAAAAGATCTTATTTTAGTGTCAGTCCCATTTTATCAAGATATCCATAAAGGAGATAAAATATTACTTATGGGAAAGTTACAAGCAAATACTTATAATCCTTTTGATGTTTTTTTGAACAATAAATTAGTTTATACTATATACAATGGAACAATTCAAATAGTAGAACCATCTTTACACAAAGATTTTTTGTTTATGTGACGTAATTCAATTATAGCTAAAATAAAAGAAATGTTTTTACCACGTGAATCATTTTTGGCTTCTATGATTTTAGTAGGTAAAAGTGGGGGATACAATAAGGATATTGATAATATGTTTCGCCAAGCAGGGTTGAGCCATATTTTAGTTGTATCGGGTTTGCATTTAACTATGTTTACGGATATTTTGAATTATTTAGTTTATATGTTACCTGTGGGTTTAATTTTTGTATTTTCGATTAATTTGATTTTTATTTTATTTTTTATTTTATTGATTGGTTTTACTGGATCTTTATTGAGGGCGAGTATTATGATTTTGTTACATATTATAGGTAAAGCCAATCATCGTGTATATAATATGACCAATGCTTTGTTATTAAGTTCTTTTGTGATTTTATTGTTTAATCCTCAAACATTATTTGTCGATTTGGGGTTTCAATTGAGTTTTTTATCTGTTTTATGTTTAGTCTATATTTCTCCAATAATTACTGATGTTTTGACATTATATTTTCCAAATGAAAAATGAAAAAGTGTTATATTTGCCTTATCAGTAGTGTTATCTATTTTTATTGGTATGACGCCATTTTTAATATACAAAACCAATAGTATTTCTTTAATATCACCACTGGCTAATTTAATTATAGTGCCCTTGATTACGCCTTTGTTATGTTTATTGGTAGTTGGCGTATGTTTGAATTTTGTTTGGGGTTCATTATTTTGGTTTGTGAATATTATAATTAGTGGATATTTAAAATTTATTTTATTTCTGGTAAGTTTGTTTGCTTCTGTTAAATATGCCAATTATCCGATTGGTGGATTATCATTAATAGTAATGTGTATATACTATTTAATTTTAATTGTTTTTTTGATAAAATATTACAAGAAGCATTTGTATCTAACTTTTTCTTTTTAATTTATTAGATCTAATAATAAAACGGACTTAAATAAACAAAAGCAATATGGATAAAAATTATGAAAAATACAAAAAAGTTGCCATCGGAGGTTTAGTAGTCATAAACATAATAATATATTATGCCATTTTTAATTATATTTATTTTAAACCAAAGGTTTTGTTTTTACCAGTTGGAGAAGGAGATAGCGAATTGATAAAAACAAAAGCTGGGAATATTTTAATTGATGCAGGCCCTAAACAAAATGTTTTAGTTCCTTTGTCTCAAAAGACTTCTTTATTTGACAAAACTATTGATATTGCTTTGATTACGCATCCAGATGTAGATCATTTTGAAGGTTTATTAAAAATTTTAGATTATTATAAAGTACGATTAGTTGTATTAAATAATTTTAGTTCTCAAAATGGTACTTATATAGAATTATTATTAAGATTATGTAAGCAAAAAATACCAATAGTTGTAGGAACTACTAATACTATTATATATTTGGGTCAATCAGATACATTTCTAAAAATTCTTTATCCAGATATACAAAATTTACAAAACATTAAGGCAGATAATGATTTTTCTATTATTAGTTTGTTGAATTTGAATAATAAAAAATTTTTATTTACAGGTGATATTACAGCAAAATTGTTAGATGGTGTTGTAGATAAATTTTTGAAGGGTCAAACAATTGATGTTTTAAAAGTACCTCATCATGGAGCAAAAAATACTTTATCTGACAATATTTTAAACAATATATTAGTCAAACAAGCTATTATTGAAGTAGGCAAAAATAGTTATGGACACCCAACTGACTTTATTATAAATTTATTACGAGATTTTGGAATTTCTTATAAAAGAACAGATTTGGATGGGATTATTGAATTTCAATAGAAAATATGATAAACTATATTATATAGGTTGATATTTAGATAAGATTTTAGATTATATAAATTAAAATATTTTTATAATGAAATTAAAATATTTTTATAATGAAATTAAAATATGTTTATAATGAAATTAAAATATTTTTATAATGAAATCTATATATATAAAAGATACGCCAAATTTTGTTGGTAAGACAATAGATTTGTATGGTTGAGTTGAGACTAGGAGAGATCACGGGAAAATTATTTTTATTGATTTGAAAGATTCTACAGGTGTAATACAAACAGTCTGTACAGATGAATTAGGTGATAATTATAAAGAAGCAGATAAATTAAGACCAGAATGAGTAGTCAAAATGACTGGAATAGTTAAAGAACGCCCAGCAAATATGATAAATTCTAAAATTATTACAGGGCATATTGAATTTGAAGTCAAAAATGTAGAAATTTTGAACCAATCGCAAGTTCATCCTTTTGATATATATCAAGACGGTAAAGATATCAATGAAGAAATAAGATTAGCACATAGATATCTTGATTTGAAGAGGCCACGAATGCATAATAATTTGAAAAAAAGAGCTTTGGTTTTTAAGTTGATTAGAGATTATCTGTATGACAAAGATTTTTTGGAAATAGAAACTCCTTATTTGACTAAATCAACGCCTGAGGGGGCGAGAGATTTTTTGGTTCCTTCAAGATTAGGTGCTGGTTTGTTTTATGCTTTACCACAATCACCCCAACAATATAAACAAATGTTAATGGTATCACAATTTGAGAAATATTTTCAAATTGTAAGATGTTTCAGGGACGAAGATCCTCGGGGTGATAGACAGCCGGAATTTACACAACTTGATTTGGAGGTAAGTTTTTATTCACAAGATCAAATATTAGAATTAACAGAAAATTTAGTAAAAAACATTGTAGAACAAATTTATCCAGAAAAACATTTTACAGCTTTTCCTTTTCCCAGAATTAACTATCAAGACGCAATTAAACAATATAATTCTGATAAACCAGATATACGTAATAACAAAGAAGACATTAATGAGTTAGGTTGCGTTTTTATTGTACAGTTTCCAATGTTTGAATGACACGAACAACAATATAATGAAAAAGCTCATTTTACAGCTGTGCACCATCCTTTTACAAAAATTAGATTTGATGATTCTTTAAGCCAGGACGAGAAGATTAACCTTATTAGAAATTCTCCTAATACTTTGCAGGCTTGACAATATGATTTAGCGTTAAATGGCTACGAGATAGCCGGGGGATCGATTAGGGAAACTGATATTAATATTTTACAGGAAGTATTTAAATTATTAGGTAATAGTGAGGAAGATTTCCATAGACAATTTGCTCATTATATAGAAATGTTCCAATATGGAGTTCCTTGGCATGGGGGTATTGCTTTTGGTTTAGATAGGTTGTTAATGATATTACAAAACGAATCTAGTATTCGTGAAGTAATACCGTTTCCTAAAACAGGTGACAATCGCGATTTGATGATGCATGCTCCTGCTGAAGTTGATCCAGATCAATTAAAAGAATTACATATACAAATTAGTAAACAATAATTAATAAAATTAATAAATTTTAAATTTGTAGTATGAACAAATTAGAAAGAACTTTGGTATTATTAAAACCAGATGCGGTTCAACGTAATTTGATTGGTGATATTATTGGTCGATTTGAAAGAGTTGGTTTGAAAATTATAGCTATGAAATTTTTATTGCCAACAAAAGAGCAAGCGTATAAACATTATGTTAAAAATCCAGAAGAAATAACAGCTCTCGGTCAAAGATCTATTGATGGCAAAAGAAAAAAGGGATTAGAAGTAAATGATGATCCAAC
>CAYOES010000036.1:0-4191 GCA_964403105.1 uncultured Candidatus Saccharibacteria bacterium | reverse complement strand
ATTATAATTATTACATTATGTTATTTTCGCCGAATAAAAATATTAAAATTGTATTAGCTGGTGGTGGTAGTGGGGGTCATGTGTTTCCAATAATTTCTGTTTGTGAAGCATTAAATAAATATATACCAGAATTTGAACGTCAAGGTTTATCTGTTGAGTTAATATATTTTGGTGCTAATGATTTTACGTTAGATTATGTAAAAAATAAAAATATTTCTATAAAAGTTATTTCTTGCGGAAAGGGGATAGGGGATTTTTGGAAAACTATTATAGGATTTTTTCAAGCTTTTTGAAATTTGTTTATTGTAATGCCTGATGCAATATTTGGGAAAGGTGGTTTTGCTACTGTACCTACACTGAGTATAGGGGTTTTGTTTAGGATTCCTATATTTATTCATGAATCTGATAGTATACCCGGTAAAGTTAACCAATTTTTTGGTCGTTTTGCTAAGGGAATATTTATTTCTTTTGAAAAAAGTGCTGATTATTTTGCTCAAAAAGATAAATTGATTTTATCAGGCAATCCTATTCGGGATTTTTTGAATATTCCAGATAGTGAGTTAGAAAAAATAGATAAAAATCAAACTAAAAAATTATTAGGACTACAAACAAAAAAGCCAGTTTTGTTAGTTTTGGGTGGTTCACAGGGTGCTCAAACTTTGAATGATTTGATACTCGATGGTTTATCACAATTTTTAGAATATTTTGAAGTTATTCATCAAACTGGTCAGAATAATATTGAACAAGTCAAAAGAGAAGTTGATGTTATATTTCGTGAATATAATATAAATCAAAAT
This sequence comes from uncultured Candidatus Saccharibacteria bacterium, assembly GCA_964403105.1. GTDB lineage: Bacteria > Patescibacteriota > Minisyncoccia > UBA6257 > JAKLIH01 > CAZFNU01. The sequence continues at coordinate 3,394 of CAYOES010000036.1, read as the reverse complement.
TTAAAACCTTTTTACCATCCAGTCGGATTTTTACAAGAATCACAAGTTCCATCTATTAATTCTTTAAAAGATTGTTTAATTGCCTCTGATATTGTAGTAGCCAGAAGTGGCAGTGGCAGTATTTTTGAAATAGCTGCCTTTGGTAAGCCATCAGTTTTGATACCTTTACCTTGGGCAAGCGCTGATCACCAAACAGTTAATGCTTTTGCTTATGCTTCATCGCAATCATCGCCAAGAGCAATAGTTTTGGAACAAGAAAATTTAAAGCCAAATCTTTTATGCAATACATTAAAAAATTTAGTATCAGATAAACAAAAATTAAAAGAAATGTCGCAAAATGCTTTAAAATTTGCTAAAAAAGATGCGAGTTTGAGTATTGCTCGAGTAGTTTTACAATATATTATTGATGCTTATCAATAATATATTAGGTAAGAATTTTGAATATTTGGATTGGTGGTAAAGGTTAAAATAAAAAATAAATTATTAAGTTATTTTTATGTCTTTGGATCCTAAAACAATAAAATTTGAAAATTTGCGAGTGCGTATGGCGCCAAGTCCTACAGGTTTGTTACATATAGGTACAGCCAGAACTGCGTTGTTTAATTATTTAACTGCCAAACATTACGGTGGTAAATTTGTTTTAAGAATTGAAGATACAGATTTGGAAAGATCAACAAAAGAATTTGAAAAAAATATTATTGATGGTTTAAAATGGTTGGGAATAAATTGAGATGAAGGGCCAGATATTGGGGGTCCTTATGCTCCATATAATCAAAATGATAGAAGAGATATTTATAAAAAATATTTACAACAATTATTAGATGAAGGCAAGGCTTATTATTGTTTTTGTACCCAAGAAGAATTGGAAATACAAAAACAAGAAATGATTACTCACGGAGAGGCTCCAAGATATATTGGTCGTTGTGCTGAATTACCCCCCGAAACAGTTCAAAAATATTTAGCAGCAGGCAAACCCTCAGTAATTCGTTTTCGTATGCCAAAGATTAAAATTAGCTTTAAGGATATTATACGCAAAGAAGTCAAAACTGATTTGAATTTGATTGGTGATATTGTTATAGCCAAAAATTTGAATGAACCTTTGTATAATTTTTCTGTTGTTATTGATGATCATTTAATGGATATATCTTTGGTTATTCGTGGAGAAGATCATATTACCAATACTCCTAAACAAATTGCTTTGTATAAAGCTTTTGATTGAGATACACCTATGTTTGCTCATTTGCCTTTGATTTTAAACAGTAACAAAACAAAATTAAGTAAAAGAGATAATATTGTTTCTATTGATGATTATCGTCAAGCAGGATATTTACCACAGGCTATTGTTAATTTTATAGCTTTGTTGGGTTGACATGATTCATCGGGTAATGATATTTTTTCTTTGGAAGATTTAATTCAAAAGTTTACTTTGACAAGAATTCAGAAGTCTGGGGCGATATTTAATTTACAAAAGTTAGATTTTCTGAATAAGCACTATATTTCTTTAAAACCAAAACAAGAATTGATTGAAGAAGTTTTAAATTATGGAACGGAGTTTAATTTTATAACATTAAAAGAGGGGAGTGTAATATTAAATTCAAATAACAAATCTGCTAGTATGTTACAATTTACAAAATACATAGAAACTGAACAAACAAGAGTAAATAAATATTCAGATTTTTTTCAAACTAATTTTTTATTTACTGATTTAGATTATTTAGCCGAAGATTTGTGTTGAAAAGATCAGACCAAAGAAGAAGCTATTGAAGCTCTTGACAAATCATATCATTTATTATATAGTTTGGTTGAGGAACAATTTGATCTGGATATTATAAAAATTCAGTTTGAAGAGCTTATTAAATATAATGAAAAATATAAACTTAATAAAGGCCTTATTTTATGGCCGTTGAGAATGGCTTTATCTGGGCTAAAATATTCGCCAAGTCCATACGAACTTTTAGCTGTTTTAGGACGCGAAGAATCATTAAGACGTATAAAGATAGCCCAAGACCGTCTCGCGGCAGTTTAAAAGCCATTTAAACGCGTTTTATGAACAATTTAAATACCTTTTTAGACAAAGTAGCAGAGATATTCACCCAGATATCGCAGTCTTTGTATGGGCTTATAAATAAGATATTTGAAGAGCAAATGTTAAGCCATTTGTGACAAATTGCCAAAGGTTTTGGCCACATAGTAATAGGAGTATTGGAAGCATTGTTGGGCGTTCTGAAATCTATTATTAAATAAATGATAAAAATATAGGTAGTAGGATATAGTAGTAGGCGGTATTATTACAGGATATTAAAAATAAAAGAAAATGAATAGTATGTCGTAAAAGGTATATTATGCGACGTATGATATAAAAGAAAATATAGGATAACTCCCAAGTTCCCTCTTATATTAATACTTATATTTTTATTAGTTCTTAAGCATATTATTTATGTAAATATACTTTTGATATTTATATATTTTTTATAGCAATTTTATTTTATTTTGTTATTTAGATATATATAAGATTGAGATTTGTTTTTATTTTTCTTTTGTTTTGTTTCTTTGATATTTGAGTTCTGGGTATAATATAGAAAAAATATAAATATCAAGGAGCCTGTGTAAAACCTGTGTAAAAAAAGCTTGACAAAAAAAATATTATATGATAGTATTATAGGACCATTAGGATAAATAATTTATTTTACCGAAAGATAAAATAAATTGTCTCGCAAGAGATAGTTCTAATGTACAAAGATGCTCCGCAAGGAGCGTTTTTGTTTTTTTATAAAAAATCATATAATTTATATCAATTAGATATAAATATAAATTACGCCACTACATAATATTGTATAGTGGCGTTGTTTTGTTTATGTCTTTTTGTATAATTGTTTAATGTTTTCTATTTCTTCCTGGGTCATAACGTTTTCTATTTCTTTCTGGGTCATAATCCAGAAATTTTCTAATACCTTTTGCGCAATAGTGCGCAAAAGGATTTGATTCGTTACAGCGTCTCGGCTTGGTAACCGCTTTCCATTTTTCAGCCGCTTTATTAATCGGCTGATTTGTTCTTTTTCTGGTTCCGATATTTTCATTTTTTTATCTCCTTTCTTGTTTTTAAATTGCTATTATCAATATAGCATATTTTTTAATATTTGTCAATAGACATGTTTTCGTTTGTCGTTTGTCGTTTTGACTTTCTAATATGATAATGTTTGAGTATATCAAAACAAGAATGAGATGATGTTTATCTTATATCATTTAAATACCTAATATTTAGATACTTAGTATATGAATATATAAAATTAAAAGTAAAGCCTTGATAAAAAACAAATTTTGTGGTAATATTTAATTATTAAACAATATTTATGAGAATTTCACATTCATTGTTAGAGACATATAAACAATGTCC
>CAYOES010000035.1:3292-4358 GCA_964403105.1 uncultured Candidatus Saccharibacteria bacterium | reverse complement strand
CTTCCTACAAGTTGGCAAACCGCATATACTAATCCCTTAGCAATAATAGCAATAGCTAAGCCTAAAAGTATCATAGTAAATGCACTGCCAGCTGTTTTTAATACATCAGCTTTACCCCCAGAAGTAATATATCTCATACCAATTCAGAGTAAATAAAATATTGCTACTATAATAATAGCTACAAAAAATCAGTTTAGAGCTATCTGAATAAAATTTCATAAACCTGTAACATCAGAAAAAACTTCTGGTGCTTTGATACTCGCCGGATTTTCTGTTATTGCTCAAGTCATAATTGGCACAGCTAAAAGTAAAGCAATTGGTAAAAATTTTTTCATTTTATATATTTAAAATATTTTTTAAACCTGACGACCTTTTTATTAAATTTTATATAAAATAGATAAATAGTATATGGAAAATAGTATATAGATAAATGCATACGTGTATAGGTGTATTTTAGCATATTATTTAATTTTCTGCAATAGCCCTATTGTTTTTTCTTAATAAGTCCTTACTCCAGGTCAATTATTAGTATCAGTATTATTGGTGTCGGGATTTGGAAATATTGTTTGTACCGTATTATTAATATTTGTAGACGTATTTGATTGTGGACTACCACTACCAGTTATTATATCTCTTACTACATATACAATACCTTTTGCCAAAAGCACTACTACAAAACCAATAAGCGTATATTGGATTATTTTTGCTGCGTTGGGAATTTTTTTGGGGTCACCTTGTGAAAATATAAATTGTAAACCTCCCCACATTATCATTACAATAGCAATTGGTATTGATATTCAAAATATAAAATTAATAATTCTATCAATAATATTAAAAATAGATGTTTCGCCAAGAGGATTTGGAATTTCTATTGTTTCATCAGCCATTGCATTTTGAATTACTAAACTACTAAATATTAATATTAGACATATTACCAAAGGTCAAAAAAATGTTTTTTTCTTCATATTTGTTATTTATTATTAAAAATTATATTTTTGATTTGTATTATTTAAAATGTATTTTGATTTATATTATATGTTTAATTTATACCTCCACCTGTTTCTGG
>CAYOES010000035.1:1406-3192 GCA_964403105.1 uncultured Candidatus Saccharibacteria bacterium | reverse complement strand
CCACCTTCTCCACCTGCTCCTGGTATAAAAGTGCCACCTTCACCTTCGGATGTATTTTCTGTGCTAGGTGCTACAGTGCCTGAAACACATTCAAATTTATATCAACTTCGTTGTAATCTTGGTAGTCCAGGAGCAAAGAAATATAAAACAGTATTTACAACTACTCAGGCTCCCAAAATAAGTACTAACCCAATAAGGACATTTTGTATACTATTTCAAGCCCCTTGAATTTTTTTAGAATTTCCGTTGGAAAACATCATATTAAATCCAGCAATTATAATTAAAACAAAGGCAATAACAAAAGAATATTCAAATACCAAATTCATAATATTTTGAATTAATACGAAAATATCACAGGCAGTACATGCATGTTCCCCTTTACCACCACAAGGTACTAATCCTTTGGCAAATATAAAAGTTGGTACTAATAAACTAATCAACAAACTGCTAAATATAACCAAAATAATAAATTTTTTCATATTATTTATTTATAAAGCTGATATGATAAATTTGTTTGTAATTTATCCAACGCATCTTTGACTGGCATATTTTTTAACGCCACATTAGTAATTGTATCATTAAATAAATATTCGTACTGAGTATAATCTGGGCAATAAAAAGTTTTTGCTACCAAGGCTCCTTTGGCAAAGGCAGACATCAAGGGCATATTAATATAGTATTCTATTAAAGATCTTTTGCTTGGTAATAAATTGGCTTGACTAGTTATTTGATCTGTAATATCATCGGTAGTTAGATATTTTATAAATGCTCAAGCTATTTGAGGGTTGGTTGATTGTTTAGAAACTACCAAAACATTATAAGAGGCAAAGGTAGTTTTGTTATTTTGTTTAGAAGACTGGGGAAATTCGGCAATATCAAATATAAGATTTGGATTTTTTTCTTTTATTAATTCCGCATCTCTTAGATATCCTATATAAAACACACTTTGTCCAAAAGCAAAAGAATCCAAAGAATTGGTAAACTCGCTGTTTCAAGTATAAAATAAAGAAGAAGGTTTAGCAAATTGTGTATAAAAATTTAAAGCTTCTATACCATTGTTAATATCAGAAGTTCGAGTAGTTTTGTTTATAATATCTAAACCTTGTTGTAACATAAGCGCTGATAAAATATCTGCTGCATGGTTGATATTATCTGCTAGTCCCAAAGGTATTGCCACTCGTTTTATACGATTATATTGGTCAACAGTCCTTAATATAGAGATATTATTAGTTATATCATTTCAGGTGCTTGGAATATTAGCTATGCCCAATTGGTCTAAAATATTTACATTATAGTACAAAGCTAATGTATCTACTGAAATAGGTAGCCCAAATAGGTTATTTCCTTCTACACAATCTTGTTCTACTACTGGGACAAATTCTTTGCGAATATTGTTGATATTGTAATTTTTATCTATTAAATCCAATGGCACAATGATATTTTTGTAAGAAGGTATTCATAAATTATTAATCATAAATATGTCAGGTGCATCGCCCTCTTTTAAGGCAGTATCAAGTTCTTGCAAATAAGTGTCAGGATTTTTTTCTGTATATTCAACGCTTATTGTTTTTTTATTATAATTAAATCGCGATGCCACACGTGACCAATCATCATTGTTTATACCAATACCTCATACTTTTAATGTGGGAGTAGCTGTAAATTTTTTCATAAAACTGCCTCCAAATACAATAATAATAAACAGCACTACAACAATACTGCCTATAATTATTTTTTGTTTTGATGTAAAACGTGTTTGGGTATTTTGTGAATTTATATCAGCCATTTT
>CAYOES010000035.1:0-1306 GCA_964403105.1 uncultured Candidatus Saccharibacteria bacterium | reverse complement strand
CCTTATTTGTTCTTATTTTATATTTAATTTTTAATATATATTAAACAATAATGAGTGTCAGAAATAAAAATATCTTCCTTGAATTTAAAGCCCATATCCAAAATTGTTTTGTTTATTTTATTTTTATCTATGGGGAATAAATTTTCTTTATTAGGTAGCTTTTGAGGGTCTCAATCTATTATAACAAGAAAACCATCTTTTTGCAATATCCTTTTTGCCTCTTTTAGAATATTTATTTTATTTTCTGTTTGGAACAACATATTAGAAATTAGCACCATATTTACGCTTTCTGATGTTAGTTTTGAGCCGTTCGGTTTTTCTAAATCAGCTATTTTTGTTTCTATAACTGGTCAAACTTTTTCTATCTTTGCCCTTGTTTGCAATGCTTCCAAAGCCTTTGGTCAAATATCTAGAGCAATTACTTTGCCATTATTGTTTAAAGCTTTTGCCAAAGCAATACTAAAAAATCCAGATCCAGCACCAAAATCGGCTATGACCATAGATGGTATTACTGGTAATTTTTTTACCACTTCATTAGGATTTAATAAACCACTCATAATATATAATAATTATTAATAATTTTTAATGTTTTGCTAATGAGAGTTTGAAATTAGGGATTAGAAGTTGATAAGAACAAAAATTATTTTATCTTTTTTATTTATATCTGTTGTGTTTAGATTAGTATGTATCTGTGTTTATATTTATTAGTGTTTTATTAGTATTTAGAAAGTTTCTATTTCTGATATTGTATCTCCTGGATCTAATCGCATTAGTTTTACACCCTGGGTAGTTCTTCCTTGTATAGACACATCGGCTAATTCAGTTTTTAGTATTAAACCTTTTTTGGAAATTGTTATTAGAGTTGTTTGAGTAGTAATTAATCGCGAAGCTACTAATTTTTTAGTTCTATCAGTAACTTTGAATGTTTTTATACCAGTACCTCCACGTTTTTGTATTCTATATTCTTTAATTAAAGTTCTCTTACCATAACCCATTTCGCTTACTGTTAATAGTGTAGATGTATTTTTGTCAATTTTTGCAGGTACAATATTTAGACCAATTACAAAATCATCTTTATTTAATTTAATACCGCATACCCCCGAAGTTGCCCTTCCCATCGCTCTTATATCTTTTTCAGAAATACAAATAGATTGTCCGTTTTGTGTTACCAAAATAACATAGTCATCACCTGATGAAAAACTTGTTCATTGTAAAATATCATTTTTCTCTAAATTTATAGCTACCAATCCCGTTTTTCTTATATTAGCAAATTCATCTATTTTGGTTTTCTTTATTATACCATTTT
>CAYOES010000034.1:0-4381 GCA_964403105.1 uncultured Candidatus Saccharibacteria bacterium | reverse complement strand
ATAACACCTTCAAATTTATCATCTCCGTATAAAATTATATTTAAAATTTTATCAGGCAATTGTGAAACTGGAGCGTTTATATCAAACCCCAATCTATCGGCAAGCTTTTCTAATTCATAAAAATAATACCCTTGTCTACCAACACGATGAGAAACTCTTACTCAAGGAATTATTGCTCCTTCGGCAATACTTAAAGTTTTGTTTGGTATAACCAACTCTGGATCAACAGAATTTATAGTACCAAGACCCATACATACAGGACAAGCACCATAGGGATTATTAAAAGAAAATAATCGCGGCTCGATTTTGGGTAAACTAAAACCACATTTAGGACAAGCAAATAATTCACTAAATACCAAAGATTGACTTTTGGAGTTTTGAAACATAACATAAATAACCCCCTTACCAATTTTGAGTCCCAATTCAACAGAATCAGAGATACGAGATTTTTCTAAATTTTTATCAATTATAATATCATCAATAATTACTTCTAAATCATGTTTTTTCTGTTTATCAATTTCTTGATTCATTAGCTCTTCTGTACGTCAAATAGTTTTATCAAAACGCACCCTCGGATAACCCAATCTATAAACCTCTTCTAACATACCCTTATGTTCTCCTTTTTTGCCTTGAACTATTGGAGCCAAAATATAAAAATGGGATCCGCGAGGTAATGAACTTATTTGTTTTGATATTTGACTCGCAGTTTGACGAGTAATTTGAATACCGCATTTGGGACAAACAGGGACACCTATTCGAGCAAATAACACTCTTAAATAATCATAGATCTCTGTTATGGTAGCTACAGTGGATCTTGGATTTTTCATTAAAGATCTTTGATCAATAGAAATTGCCGGGGATAAATTCTCTATTTTTTCTAAATCTGGTTTTTCTTTAATGCCTAAAAATTGTCGTGCATAAGATGATAATGACTCAACATATCGTCTCTCGGCTTCAGCATAAATAGTATCAAAAGCAAGGGACGTTTTACCAGAACCAGAAACACCACAAAACACGACCAATTTGTTTCTCGGTATTTTAACATTTATATTTTGTAAATTGTGTACTTTGGCACCATAGATATTAATAGAATCTTGCAAAAGCTTTTGTTTTTTTGCTATAGATTTAGAATTTTTAGTCATTGTTATATTATAAAATTACTATAATATTTTATCAATCTATATATTATATCATAAAACGCTACAAAATTCAATAAAATTATATATCAAAATAATATATACAATGCATACACGCCATCAATTGATAATTAGAAAAAACAAACATATTCAAATACTTAGTATAAGAATAAGTTAGTTTTATTTTAGTTTTGAAGTTTTAACTTTGAAATAATATTATAAATATTCCCAGCACCCATAATCAAAACAATATCACCTGACCTAATAACTTGATTTAAATTATTAAGCATTACGTCATTGTCTTTGACATACATAACTTGTATTTGTTTATTACGTTTTTTTATTGCGTTTACCAAATCAAGAGAGCTTATAGATTGTATTTCTTTTTTATGCTCTCTACCAGATACAGTATATATTTCTTCTAATAACAAAACATCAGCATCATCAAAACATTTTACAAAGTTTTTAAATAAAACTTTGGTTCTGGTATGTTCGTGTGGTTGAAAAGCCAAAATTATTCTGTGCCCAGGATAAAATGTTTTAATAGCTTGCAAGGTGGCTTTTATGGCTGTTGGATGATGTCCATAATCAGAAAATATAATAGCTCCTTTGTATTTACCCAATTTTTCTAAACGTCGCCATATACCAGGAAATTTTTTCAAAGCTGTTTTGATATCTTGACTATTTACTCCCCAAGTAATAGCTACTGAAATCGCCGCCAAAGTATTGTAAACATTTATCAGTCCTAGTAATTCTATTTCAAAACTACCAAACTTTTTACCAAAAGCCCAAACATCGAATGTTTGATTATGTTTATGTGTATTGATTTTAATATTTTGAGCAATAATATCAGATTTTAAATTTTTAATACCAAAAGTAATAAGTTTTGATTTGGTTTTGATGTGTTTTAAATTTTTATCATCTTTGTTTATAATTAACAATTGATTTTTATTTAACTTGTTAACATATTTTTGAAACACAGAGATTAAATGCTGAATATTTTTATAATAATCAGGATGATCTAATTCTAAATTATTAATTAAAATTGTGTCAGGGGTAATTTCTAACATATGGGCCCTTCATTCACAGGATTCAACTACAAACACATCTGAAAATCCCATTCTAAAATTATCATCTCAAAACTTCATTTTGGAGCCAACTATAACCATAGGGTCTATATTACCTGCTTCTAATAATCAACCTGTCAAAGCAGTAGTAGTACTTTTGCCATGAGTACCACAAATAGAAATAGTATTGTAATCTTTGGAGATTAAACCCAAAAATTCCGAATAAGAATATTGTTTTATTTTTAATTTTTTAGCTTGTTTCCTTTCAGGATGATTAGAATCTTCGGCTGGAGAATAAATAAACAAATCAATATCTTTGGTGATATTTTCCGGAACTTGCTTAAAAACAATTGTTGCTCCTTGTTTTTGTAATTTATCTGTTATTTCAGAACGAGCAATATCTGAACCAAATACTTTTTTGTGCATTGAGAGCATCATTTTTGCCAAAGCACTTACTCCTATGCCCCCAATACCAGAAAAATATACTTTTTTAATATTGTTTAAATATTTTGGTTGTTTGTTCATATTACTTTAATGTTAAATTTTAAATATTTTCATATTTTCTACAACATATTCGGATATATAAATACTTAGTATTACAATATGCCAGCTTTAATATTTATATATCAGAATCAGAATCAGACGAATTGTTAGATAAATTTAGCTCCTCAACATCATTATTGCCACTTTTAAAATCAATAAGCTTGGCTACTCGGGTGGTCATTTTATTCATTCTATCTTCTGTCTCTTCATAGGCTGATTTGGCATTGGAAATATGATTGCCTAATTTTCTAAAATTATCTGATAATTTAGCCGCATCTTTTATAATAACATTTAATTTTTTAAGAATTAAATGCGTTTCTTCTGATAATTTAGTATCTTTGAATCAATGTTCGATAATTCTTAATGTCAAAAATAAAGTATTAGGAGACGTAATAACAATCTTTTTAGATCAAGCATATTCCATTATATTATATTCTTTGTCTATTGTATTTATTAGCTCATAATAAATTGCTTCGGCTGGTATATACATTAAGGCATAGTCTACTGTGTTCTCGTTAGGCAAAATATATTTAGTGGCTATTTCATCAATTTTTTTCTTGACATCGGATACAAATATTTTTTGATATTCTTTTTTATCATTTTCGTTTTCAGTTTCCATCATTTTGATAAAATTTTCAGAGGGGAATTTAGCATCAATAGGCAAAATCTGGCCATCTGGTAATTTAAAAATGGCATCTACTTGGTTACCAGTAGAAAATAAATACTGCTCTTGCCATAAATCTTTGGGATAATATTGTGATAATAAATGATATAATTGTGCCTCACCTCACTGACCACGCAGCTTAGGGGTTTTAAATAAATCTTGAAAATTAGACATATCTTTGATACGCTCATTAACTTGTTTTAAGAAATCCTTGACTTCTGTGGTTTCTTTGGTAAAATTATTTACTTGCTCATGAATATTTTTATTATTAAAATCCAAAGACCCCCTAACTTCATTAAGTTGCATACTTAGCAAATCCGTAATACGACGTTCGAGATCATGAATAATATCATTCTGCGATTTATCTACTTCATTTTTGTTTTTTGTTATTGTTAATAATTTATATAATAAAAAACCAACAACACAGATATTTATAACAATTAATATAATAAGAAAAATAGAGATAGACATAATAATAATTTTAAGTTTTTAAATATTATGTGAAATAAGATTTGAGTCTACGTTTAATTTAAGATATATTATACCATAATGGGTTTTAAAATACCTTTCTCTATGTCTGGCATCGAATTCGTTTAAACATGCCTCATAATATATCAATTTGATAGACTTTCAGTTTTTGGTAGTTTTAATCTTATGTTTCAAATTTAGGAAATTTAGATAATATCGGATTTAAAAAAATAGTTAAATCCTCCAATTGCTGAAAAACAATAAGATCTTTGATCATAATAGTATATTAAAAATTCAATTAAGGTAAGGGGTTTGTAATCCGCTAACGCGGATTACAAAAAGAGTTTAAGATTTCAGATTGCTACGTAACAGTTACCTCGCGCAACGAAACCCAACATTGTAGTCCTGATAAGTAGTGGATCAATTCAAATGCAGCATAAAAGCACCCGCACTAGAACCATTGCTCCAATAGCCACCACGAACCAACACCCTATTAGAAGGAG
>CAYOES010000033.1:0-4434 GCA_964403105.1 uncultured Candidatus Saccharibacteria bacterium | reverse complement strand
ATTTTCAAAAAAATATCTTTAATTTTCAAAGCAGTATCCATATCAGGAATTTTAGCAGTTCTAGCAACTGGTATATCAATAATCAAATGAGTTATACCCATTGCTACTTTTTTTGCCATTACACTCACTACCATTTTAGAATATGGCTCAATACCCAACGAGTGAGTAATCTTAATAAAATAATCATCAGCGGGTGCCAAATTTAATGCTCCGCCTCATACCAAACACCCTTTATTTTTTTTCACTAAATTATAAATCTGTTGAGTATTAAATTTTACATTCATAATAGTTTCCACTGCGTCAGCTGTCCCAGCAGCAGAAGTAATAGATCGAGATGAAGTTTTGGGTATACAAACACCAAAACTCGCAACTATAGGCACAATAATTGGAGTAATCCTATTGCCAGGTAATCCACCTGTAGAATGTTTATCAGCTGTAATTTTTTCAAATTTCATCGTATCGCCAGTTTGAGCAATGGCTTTGGTTAAATAATATAGCTCTTCCTCTGAAAAATTATCTTCATCAAATGCCGAAGCAATAAAAAATGCAATCTCAATATCATTAAGTCTGTGTTTTACAATATCATCTATAATTGATAAAATTTCTTTGTATGTAAGTTTTTGTCTAAATAATTTTTTATAAATTGCTTGCAATGAGGGTGCGCGATTAGCAAAAGTAAATTTTATTAAATCCCCTTCTTTGATTTTATATTTGCTAGATATATCCTTAAAAATACCTACCTCTTGTGGTTTAACTATTTCACTCGATATATCTACACCAACTTCTGTTTCTTTATTTTTCCAAGATAATACCAATTCATCACCTGGCAAAATCCCAATTCTTTTGGCATCTTCATAATTTATAACAACAATTCAATTTTTACCAGTAGAAATATCAACTAATTTAGCTTTAAGAAAAAAATTATTATCAATTTTCTTTCTTTCTGCCAAAGCCGGCGCAAACAAAGGATAAGATTCTTCTATATTATTATCGTGATTGGGCATATTTATTTATTCAAAATTTTATTAACAACTTTAAATATAGCATTTACACAATCAACTTTGGCAAACATATTAAATATAGTATTAGTAGAAATTATGTTTTTGGCTTTAGTAGACTTTAATAATTGTTCTGTATTATTTATTAACAATCCATGAACAAAAGCAAAATTAATACTTTTGATATTATATTTTTTTAGTTCTGGAATCAATTTTAATAATGTTCCACCAGTTGCTATAACATCATCTACGATAATGATATCTTTGTTAACAAGCATATTTGGCTTAACATATTTTGGCAAAGTAATTTTGACTTTATTGGTATTCAAATTTCTCGATTTATTACAAATAATATAATCAAAAGGCTTATTTTTTATAAAATCCAAAACAAAGGGCTTGGATTCTCGGTCTGGTCCTATAATTAATGTATTGTTAATATCAAAATCATAAAATTCTTTACCAAGCTCGCCAAACAAAGATACATCAAAACTAGGAATAGTAAATAAATCTTGCAACATTAACCTGTGGTTATGATTATTACAAGTAATAAAATAATCTAAATTAATACTCAAATAATGCCCAATAATTTTTGCCGAAACTGGTTCTCCAGGCAAAAATTCTTTATCCTGTCTATTATAAGGTAGATATGGGATAATGCCTATAACTTTATCGCACTTTTCTTTCATTTTAGCTGATAAAAGCAAAAAATTAATCAAATAATCATTAATATCTATGTCCTGGTACATATCCAATAATAAAATACCAAATTTTGCTTTACTAAAATTTAAAATGCGTGGTTTTACTGGTCCATCAATAAATTTGGTAAATTCTACTGGGCAAAACTTAGCTTGGAGTTTGGCAGATAAATGTTTTGCTAATTTATTTCCTACAACAATATTCCCCATATATAAAAATTAACTTTGAATATTTAATAATTCTTGTATTTTTTCTTTGTCAAATCCCCTAACAATTTGGCCATCAATATCTAATACAGGTATACTTGTTTGCCCTGTTTTTTGTATTAATTCAGTGGCATAATTGGGATTAGAAACATCTTTTTCAATATATTCTATGTGATGTTCATCTAAAAAATTTTTTGCTACATGACACCAGGGACATCCTGGCGCCGTATAAAGTATAATCATAATAATAATTTTATTTTTGTAATTTTTTAATAATTTTTTTAATAATTTTGATTGTTGTTTATATCTCTATTAAGGCATCGCTTGCTCTATTTTCTGAATAAAATCTGACAATGATATTGCCCCAACATCTTGCATCCTCCCTTCTACCATCATTTGTATTGGTTTACCATTCAAAAATGTCGTTGGGAAACCTAATGATTGATATTTATTTACATATCACTGAGATCTTTCTAAAATAACATCTCGATACTTATGTGTATCTAAACAATTCTTTAATTTGTTTTGATCTAAATTTATATTGCTTAAAGTATTTATAATATTATCATAAGAAAAATCAATTGTATTGTCTGGTGTTTGTTTAAGTTGTCAAAGCATTTCATTGGCTTCCCAAAACTTACCTTGTTCATTAGCGCAATACGCCGCTTCTGAGGCTAACAACGAAGGCGAATTTATATTAGCAAACAAATCATATCTCAATGAGACATCATATTTATTTATTTCGCTATCCAAAAAAGGTTTGATAGTCTGATCAAAATATTGTCTACATCAAAAACATTCATAATCTGCCAAAATAACAATGTCTAATTTGGCATTTGTTTTGCCAATTGGTTCCAAACTTTTGGCTATTTGGCTACTTTCTATTTCTGTATTAGCTGTATTTTTCTTTAAAGAATTATTAAAAAATACACTATAACCCACAATAACCATTAACAACAAAGCTAAAATAGAAATGATTTTTCATTTTAATTTTATAGGATGTTTTATCATAAAAAATGTTAAACTTTTATATAATAATATATTACTCTATAATATTATCAAATTATGTGATATTTTGCAATAACTACTACTAAATATCGCTAAGATAACTATTAATGCCGTCTTTTTATTGCTTCTTTTATCGTTTCGGGATCAGCAAATTCAATTTCGCCACCATAAGGAATGCCTACGCCTATTTGAGTAATTTTAATATTATATGGCTCTAATATCTTTTTTAAATACAAAGAAGTCAAATAACCTTCGGCAGTTGGGTTTAAGGCCAAAATAATTTCTTCAATGGGTTTTTTATTTTGTATTGATTCTCTGACTTTAAAAATTAACTGCTTAATAGTTAAAGAATTTTCTTTGGCTTCATCAATATTGGACAGCAATCCCCCTAATATATGATACTCCCCTTTGTATTTACCAATTTTTTCTATGGTAATTAAATCTGTATCATTTTCTACCACACAAATAACATTATGATTTCTGTTAGGATCTTGACAAATAGGACATAATATTTGGTTTTTAGTATTCGGTGCAAAAAGAAAAAAACAATTCGAACAAATTTTTATATCTTGCGATATATTTCAAATTAATTTTGCAAGTTCTTTCAAATTTTTTTGTGAATAATGAGCAACAAAAAAAGACAAACGACTTGCTTGTCGCGATCCCACTCCTGGCAACTTTTGAAAAAATCCTGTTAATTTATGTATATCATCAGGTATAATATCCATAGTAATATTAAAAAAGATTATTTAGATATAATTTTAATTTTCTTCAAAACCTTCACCAAAATCATTATTTTCTGTATTATCTGGTGGTATAAGTGGCGTATAGCCTTCTTCTATTTCTTCTGTCATATTTTTATCTAACTCTCGAAAACTCGTAATCTCTGGATTAAAATATAATTGTACTTGACCAACAGGGCCATTTCTATGTTTGGAAATCAAAATTTCAGCAATATTTGGATTGGGACTATCCTTTTTATATTTATCTTCGCGATAAATTAACATTACCACATCAGAATCTTGCTCAATACTATTATGAACAATTATATCATTGGCTATAAAATTATGTGTATCTTGCACTGTAACATCATAAACATCTTCCATACGCAACGATACAATAGATACAATTTCATCTCAAATAATTTCTGGACTATTTAAGTTTTTGTTAAAAACAGCTAATCTATCTCCTGTTTTTAACTCATCTAATCTAACTCAGCCATCCAATGTTCTAAAAGGATGATTGGCTGATGCCTTAATAGTTCTACCACTTTTTAAACTTAATTCATAAACCATTTTTTTACCACTATAAAAAGCTTTAATAAGTGGTTTAACAACTAATTTTCAATTATCATCCAAAGTATAAACAGGAATTTCAACTTGTTCTTGTCTATCAGCCAGATCTTTAATTTTTACTACTTCATCTGTATCAGCACGCATAATTAAACTATCAAATGCCAAACATCCTGTTTCTCTTAAATCAGATAATTTTGGAATTGGTGGGGTGCGTTGTTCAACATTTCTTGA
>CAYOES010000032.1:0-4596 GCA_964403105.1 uncultured Candidatus Saccharibacteria bacterium | reverse complement strand
TTTTTTATATTTTGTCAAAAATATATTGATTTTTTTTATATTTTGTGTTAATATATAAAATATACGACACACAAAAAAATTAATATTATACATATATGCTATATGCCTAGGTGTTGGAATTGGTAGACAATGGGGACTTAAAATCCCTTGATAGCAATATCGTGTGGGTTCGAGTCCCACCCTAGGCACAAAAAATTGTGCTTTTGTTTATTTTCTTCGTAATTTGTAGTCAATAGTTAGTAGCTATAAAAATATAATAAGCTATGAAAATAACAACCAAAATTTTAATCGTTCTAACATTATGTTGCTCTTTTGCTGGAATGATAAAAGCAGATTCGGGTCCTTTAACCAATCAAACAACTTTTTATTTTCAGCAAAATGGCCAACCTATAACTCAGCCAGTACATTTTAATATTAAGTGCTATGGAGTATCTATCTATCGACAAGGGGAAGATATACCTGATAGTCAAGAAGGTTTTACTGAAAACAAGGAGAAAGGTATTATTGAAAGTAACAAATTGTTACAAATTTCCGAAATGTCAGAAACCTGTTTATCTTATGGCTGTAAATTCAATACATCTAATATTTTTAGGGCTTACAGAAAAATTATGAAATATTGCACTTTAGAAGGAAACATTAATGGACAAAAATTCGTAATAGATAAATTTTTAGATAATGATCTAAGTGGATGAAACTGTCGTACCAACGATTATATAATTGTATCAGATGATAAGTATTACAACAAAACTCCCCAATACCAAGAATGTAGAAAAAATGTTTACAAAGAATACCATCCGCAAGGAAATGGGGGAGAAAAAGGTATTTTTGTGTGCGATCAATACAACACGGATGACAAACTAATCCCAACAGATATCTCTACCGAAACTTATGGCCCTTGTTATACCTATGAATATATAATAAAAAACAATATTTGCTATCAACTTCCGCAAGAATTTTTGGATTGTAAAGCTAGTAAATATCAAAAATTAGACGCTTGTGATCAATATTTAGAAGATGTGACTGCTAAACTTGCGAAAGATGAAAATGGATACCCCTTTGAGCAAATTTGTGAAATAAAAATTAATATTCCTACTAATAGTTTAAAAACAAACAATCAACCAACTCAAAGTCTGCAACAAGCAACCTTGGTTAAACAACCTCACAAAAATATTTTCAATCGAATAATTGATTTTTTCAAGTATACATTTTTACAAATATTTAGTAAATCTTATTAGTTATGTCTTACGGATTTTTCTTTTTTCTCTCGCTCTTGCTAACATTAATTGTGGAAATCCCAATATTATTTCTTTTAACGAAATTTGTTCTAAACATAAAATTATCAAAAAAGAAAATGTTATATTGGGGTGTTTTTGTAAATTTATTTTCCTTACCTTATTTATGGTTTGTTTTCCCTCTATTTATCTCAGCACATAATTATATTTTGATTGGTGAAATTTTGATCATTTTGGTTGAAACAATAATATTCACAAAAGCATTTAGAATAAATCTTAAAAACGCTACTATTTTATCTATAATTGCCAATATTGCATCATATTTAGCTGGCCTAATTGTGTTCAGATAATTTAAGTGTTATGTTTATTTTAAAACATATAAGTCTGCCTCTATTCAATAATGGGAAATACCAATTGTAGCAATTCAAACAGTACTCTTGGTACATTGGAATACTACAAAATATAAGAAAGAAATAAAAAAAGTGTTAGATAGAATTTTTACCATAGATAACTATGTAGAAGTTCGGTTGAGATTTTTTAAAATTCTTTATAACAAAATTAAAATTATATAAAAACAAAATACGCATCGTTCAAAATTGAACGATGCGTATTTGTTATTTTATTAATCTAATATAACTGCATAAGTATGTTGGACACCAAAATGGATAGCTTTGTGTGTTTCTTCCATCCAAATATCTATATGATTTTTATCTGTATAGCGTTCGTTCATACGATCCGCTACTACAAAAATTTTATCACCATATATTTCGGGGAATTGTACTCTGGTGCCAAACGATAAATCATTAGACGCAATAATGCCATCTGTAACTTGAACCCCTGATGCTGTAGTAAAAGGATCCTCATCAGTCTGTGCTTCTTCAGATGAATAAGCAGTAACGACCACTTGAATTATTTTAGGAACAGGAATATGAGGATCTTGATTTTGTGAAAGAAAAAGCTTATTAGAAGCTATATTCACAGCATCATTAGCGGGATCAAAAGAAATAGCATTAATAGTTAATATAGGTCAGCTAAGGCCTATAAATAGCCCCATACTTACTAAAATCAAAACAAAATGTTTTAATTTTAGTTGCTCGAAAAACCTATATTTTACGAGACATTCTCTGTTTATACACATTTTTAAGAACAAAAACTCTCAATTTGTGAGAGCTTTTGCTAGCTATGCTATTATAATGATATATTATGATAATATATCCTTATAATACCTTAATACTACCATATTATTAGAAAAAAGTCAAGATCCAGAGAAGAGCAAGTTCTATTCTTTACTGCTACACTTTGACAAATTAAAAGATTCATTAGAAGTAAAATAATTAAGAAATAGAGGTAAAATGTTAATAAAAATAAGCAATATTTCACTTAGAGATTAAATTACTTAATAAGCCGTCCAATTGGCAATAAAAATGTCCTATAAATCTTTGCCACAAAAGAATACCAAGGCTATAATTATCTAATAATTCAAATATTTTTTAAATACTGAATACAAAAATATATATTAGTTATTTTTATATCTGTGGTTTTGGACTTTAATATTTGATTTTTTATGGTGTTTGTGCTATTATTAAAGTATAATATACAATTTATGTATCTAACCCAAGCTATAACATTATGAAAAAAGAATATTGGGGAATCTGATAGAGAGTATTGCTTTTTTACTAAAAAATTTGGTAAAATATTAGTAATCGCCAAAGGTATTAGAAAACCCAATGCTAAGCTTCAGGGGCAAATAGAGCCACCCTGTTTAACTAATATCAATTTTATAACTGGTTATAATAATACATTAACAGGTGCTCTAATAAAAAATAATTTTTCAAAAATACGCACCAGTTGTAATGCCTTGCAAACTATCCAACATATTTTAAAACTTGTTGATCAATATATTTTATTTCCTGAAACTGATTTGGATCTTTGAAATATTTTAAAACAAACTTTGGATATATTAGAAAAAACAAAAGACAAAGATACAATATCTTTGCTAATTGAATACTGATTTGAAGCGCAATTGATAAAACATTTAGGGTTTAAGCCATTACTCAAAGAAACAACAACTAACAAAGCCAATATAAACAAACAGACATTAAGATCATTACAAATTTTATTTCAAGAAAATATAAATGATATTATAAAAAATGGTTTGGCCGAACCAATTTTAAATCAAAAAAATAATATACAACAATATTTAAATCAATTATTATGCAAAATAATTCAAAGCTATTAAATAAATCATTTTTGATAGGAATGATATCGACCATAGCAATATTGGCAATTGGATATGGAGTATGATGATTACTACGCCAAGGAGGTGTGGAATTTTCAGTAATAGCACCCAAAGAAATTAAGGCTGGCGAAATACAAACTATTACTTTTGCTTATAAAAATGGTATGCGAGTAAATTTAGAAAACGCCGAAATAATTATTAGTTTACCAGACAACATATATGCTCCGAATGAACCAAATAATAAAATTATTCATATAAATGTAGGTATTATTGAAAAAAATACGAGTGCAACCAAGACCTTAGAATTAATAGCTATAGGCGAGAAAAATACTATTGTGTCGTTTGATACATCTTTTAGATATAAACCAGTAACTTTGACATCAGTATTTGAAAAGAAAATCAAAACTGATATGGGTATCTATGGTTCAGCGATTGGTTTAAATATTGATATGCCAACACAAATATTGCCAGATACAAATTTTGATATAAAAATATCTTGAGAAAACCAATCAAATATGGATTTTTCTAACTTACGATTAAATATGACATATCCCGAAGGATATATTTTAAATGAAAGTAGTATAACGCCTTTGGAGAGTAATAATATTTTTGATTTGGGTGATATTGGTCCAAATGCCCAAGGTTTTATAACCTTAAACGGATATATTACTGGACAAGGTGGAGAAAATAAAAAATTTAATACAACTATTGGCACCTATAATGATGCCACAAAAACATTCCTGCCTATTACCACTTTGGATAGTTTTGCATCATTAGTAGCCAATCCGCTAATGCTTGGTGTTACTATAAATGACGAGGTAGCTGGCGCTGTAAATGCAGGGGATATGCTAAATGTATCGATAAAATATCAAAATAATTACCAAGTAGGAATTCAAAGTCTGGTATTAAAAGTAGTATTGGAAGGCGATATGTTTGACTATACAACTTTATCTACAAACAAAGGATATTTTAGTGCCAAAAATAGAACAATTACTTGGACAGAAAGCCAAATTCCTCAGTTGGCAGTGCTTAATCCCGGGGAAACTGGCATAATCAATTTTAATATTAAGTTAAAAGATAATTTTGTTATTAAAAATTATAATGATAAAAATTTTATAGTAGAAG
>CAYOES010000031.1:0-4842 GCA_964403105.1 uncultured Candidatus Saccharibacteria bacterium | reverse complement strand
TACAAAACAGGGCAGTCTTTAATAGAAATCATAATAGCTATTGCTTTGGCAGCTTTTTTTATGGGTATGACTGTAATAAGTTTGTCTTTTACTAGTACTAAATACAATGATTATATAGAAGAAAAAAAAGCTTATGAAATAATCACAACACAAAAACCTATAAATGAACAAAATTTAGGTAAATTTTTAACTTTGAATAAAAATATTACAAATTGATCTGCAAACGATGCCGTTCTATTTCAGGGAGCACATCAAACCTATACTGCTTTAAATTATATTACAGATGTATTAACCAATAATAGTATTCTAAATGAAGAAAAAAAATTCTTTTTATATGATAAACCTGTTGCTTATTGATCACTTGATGGGGTGCCAACTTCCAGCACTTATATATTAGATGATAGTGCCAACAAAAATTTTACAGGTACTCTATCTTGTTTTGGATCTCCTTGTAGTAATCCATATATTATTTCTCCATCGCTGTCCAGATGTGTTCATAATGATTGTTTACAATTTTCTGGTGATTCTAACGGAGCGAGTGCTATTACTTTTTTAAACAATACAACTTTAAACAATATGACAAAAATTACTTGAGAAGCATGAATATATCCAACAGTTGTTTCTAATGACCAAATGTTTTTGTCAAAGCAAGGTGCAAATTATTTTCGTATTTTATCTAATAAAGCTTTTGTCAGTTTCAATATTGACGGAGTACAAAAAACTTTAAGTGGTAATACAACTTTATTAAATAATACTTGGTATCATTTAGCTGCCAGTTTTGATGGTTCAACAATTAAATTATATGTAAACGGTATATTGGACGCTACACCTTTAAATTATAATGGTGATTTAAATTTTGATACTGGACTATTATACTTTGGCTTATGAACTTCAGCAGATAAAAGGCCATTTAATGGCTATATGGACGAAATAAGAATTTATAATTATGCTTTAAACAATACTGAAATATTAAATCATTATAAAGCATTAAGAGAACAAATAGGAATGTTAGGATATTGACATTTTGATGACGCACTCGGAATTGGCACATATAATGAAGCAAACGACATTGGGGCTTTTCCAAGATTTAAAACTTATAGTGTACCCGATAACTTGGCATTTTCTACTCAATTAGTAAGTGCTGAAAATAAAGAAGGATATTGTAAACAAAGTTCTTGCCTTAAATTTACTAATAGTTATGCTAGCAAAGGTATTTTTTCTGATTCAGATAATAATTATCCGTCGTTTCACGCACCAAAATATCTTACTTTAGAAATGTGAATTAATCCAAGCTCTTTAGAGAACATACAAGGATTGTTAACAAAAAATAGTGCTAATAATTATAAAACATATTTAAATGGTTCTAATATAGTATTTAGTCTAAAAATAGGAGACACACAATATACAGAAACCTATGCAGCAGGACTTGAAACTGAACAATGATATTTATTAGATTTTACTTATGATGGTACTAATATGAAAATATATATAAACGGCGATCTAAAACAATCGTGAACTCATCCTGGCACTATCGCCGATGATACAAATTATAATGATATCTATTTAGGATGAACAGGAAGTGGTACAGAATATTTTAATGGTTATATTGACGAATTAAGAATGTATAAAAGAGCGCTTAGCAGTGACGAAATAAATAATCGCTATGATGGTGCTATTACTTATTATCAATATTTTAAACCTGTTTGTAAAATAGACGAAACAAATAATGTTCTTGATTCTGAATGCATAAATTGCCTTCCAATCAATGAATCTGAGTGTAAAACCACAAAATCCCATAATTTATTAGATCCTTTATTAACCAAAACTTATGATATAACAAAATGAGGTAAAGGAATAAATTATCACAAAATTGAAATAAAACAAATAGAAACACCTCTTGTAGCCTGGGGCCCTATGTTAAGTGCAGAACAAAGTACTTGAGCTTCTGGCGTGGGATTAATAGACTCAGGCGCCTGCCAAGAATTTCATGGTTTAGGGCAAAGAGGAGATATTGCTGGACCAGATAATTGCGCTTGTGGAGTTAGTGAATGTTGTAATTCTAATTGACAAAAAATATCAGACGCTAAAATTTGTGAAGCCAGTAATATAAGTTTTTATGCCTCAAATGGTTGTAATAATTGTGGATACGAAGATGAAGAACATCCGGGAGTAATAAGTTGATGTAATTTATGTTATCAACAAGGATATTTTAGAATGACAGACCCTAATCAAGCTTCTGCTTATTTTATTTCCCAAACTTATGTTACTGATAAAAATATGGCTTTATTAAGATTTAGTTTAGACGGTACTCCAAATGGTGGGAAAATTAAAATCCAATTTGCCTGTAAAGATTCTATTACTGATGAAAACGGAGATTTAATACAAGAATCAGAATGAGAATACTTTGGAGCAAACGCTATAAATTCCGCTCGCTGTAGCCCAACAGATTATTATGATATTTCTACCCCTGATACTTTATTTTCACCATCATCTTGCTGAGAAACTGACAATTTGTCTTTATATAATTGTAAATTCTTCAGATATAAAATAACTTTGGAGCCAAGCGTTGATCATGTTTCGCCAATAGTTGAAAGTATTAATTTTGTACAAGGAAAATACATTAAATAAACTACATTATTAGAAAAATACAAAACACCAATTTTAAATACATTTAAAATTATCTGAAAAATTCGGATTTTGGAGTAACCTTTCTAACTATAAACATGTTACTTCTAACTTCCAATTTAAAAAATGAAAAATTGTTTATATAAAACAAATAGTCGGCTATTAATAAATATATAAATTCCATTTTCCATTAAAAATGTAATATGAAAAATAAAAATTATAAAAAAGGAACGACTTTGACAGAAATGATGATTTATTTAAGTTTGTTTGTGGTTGTATCCTTTTTGGTATATCAATTTTTTAATACAATATTTACACAACAAAATTTAAAAAATACATTAAACAGCCAAAAGATAATACAAGAAACAGAAAATATAATAGACGAAATAATAAAAAACGGGACAGATATTCAAATAGCCAACAATGGGATAACTCTAACCCCTTGAGGCTGTGATTTACAATGTTGAATAGGAATTGACCCGGAATATAACTGTTTTGTTTGGTCAGGTGGATGTACCAAAGATTGTCAAGGTGGTAGTAATGGCTGTATTGGTGAACCATTACCAATAGGTGTGGGGCTTAATAACGTAGAGTTTGACTATGATCCAAATAACAATATTGCTGTTGATAATTATTATTTATGAGCATGATCAGATAATGCAGGTTGGACTGATTGAACAAATGTAACCTTAGATAAAAATACTAATGAATTAATTGGCTATGCAAAATTTATTAATGACTTTGATAATATATCACTTAATTGTTTAACTACAAATACTTGTAATAAAACTAATTATAAGGTATACTTAGATAAAGATAATCAACTGCATGGCTATGCCTGAGGAGATTATACTGGATGAATAAGTTTTAATTGCCAAGAAGGAGGAAATAACCAAACTAACATTTGTTCTACTTCTAATTATAATGTATCAATAGATCCTGCTACAGGAGATTGAAACGGTTATGCTTGGTCAGAAAACATTGGATGAATAAGTTTTAATTGCGCTACTGGCGGACAAACTGCTAATAATATTTGTGCTACTTCAAATTATAAAGTTAAAGATTCCAGAACAAAAACTAATGCTATATCTATAAAATTCCAAGTTATAGATGAAAACAAAAAACCTTCTAATATAAAATGAAATTTTCCTTATGATACTCGCAGAACTATTGCCATAACCTCGATAACACCAAATACCGGATTAACTACTAATAATAATTTAACTATTAGCTCAATAGTTGGTATTGGATTCCAAACTGGAGCTTTGGTAAAATTCACAGGTAAAGAATCAACAATTATTTATCCAAAAACACATTTTAACTTTGTATCATCTTCACAATTGGCCAATGGAGTTTTTGACTTAACCAATAAAACAACAGGAACATATGATGTTATAGTTATTAATCCAGATGGCAGTAGTGGTATATTAAAAAATGGTTTTACTATTACTAATGGAAGTTAAAAACAAATTAAAAACAATAAATTAAATATTGCGACATCAAAAATATATATGCTTACAAATTATTATTACTACATATTATAAATTATGATAAAATTATTTCAAAAACAAAATAAAAATAATCCCAAACAAGGCATAGCTGCTTTAATGTTAGTTTTAATTTTGGGTACTATTGCTTTGGCTATTGCTATTTCTGAATTTACATATAATATGTGATCAAAACAAAATTTAGAATGAAATATTTTAAAAACACAAGGACAGGCGCGCGCTGAATCTGGAGTGCTCTACACTTTAATGCAATATCTATATAATATTAATACTACGGAATCAGACCCCTATATTATGTATCTAACAGAATCAGACAAAGACAAAAATTTGGGTATTATGTCAAGCATTACTACCACAACCGATACTCCGCCATGTGAACCAGATATTCAGTGTAAAAAAATAAACACCACGTTTGCTACTTCTTGATTTAGCTTTAATTATACACAATATATGCTAGAACATAGACCTCCTGGTCATACTGACGAAGCTATCCAAGTAAACCCAACATTTACCCCAAGTTATCCATCTCATGCATTTCGCTTACCAATATTAGAATGACCACCTGGCACCTAGATATTTGAATAACCATATAACCAAACTTAACTACGATTTATTTTAATATAATAATTCTCTAACTACCTTTAAAAAATCCATTATGAATCTTAATTGAAACAACATTAAAACACAGATAACAAAAATCTTAATACCC
>CAYOES010000030.1:0-4847 GCA_964403105.1 uncultured Candidatus Saccharibacteria bacterium | reverse complement strand
ATATCAAAATTATGTTTATTTTTATGTGTCAGAGACTAACTACTTATGATTTTTCTTTTATTACAAAATATGCTGTAATATAAATATATTTAATTTATAGCTATGAAAAAAATAAAATCAGTCACAATATATTTTCGTCAAAATCAAAAACAAGCTGTTCTATGATCTCAAAAAATAGAACAATATATCAAGCAACAATACAAAACAATTAAATTTGATAATAAACATCCTGATGCTGTTTTAGTTTTTGGTGGAGACGGCACTATTCTTGAAGCCAGTAGAAAATATAAAGACAAAAAATCTATTATTTTTGGTTTTAATTTGGGTCAAGTAGGGTTTTTGGCGAGTGTTAGAGATAAAAAATTTTTCTATTATGGACTTAATAATTTTTTGAATCAGAAATATCATATCTGTAAAAGATATTTTCTTAAAATTGAGTTGATTCGTAATAAAAAAATAATAAACAGTGCTTTTGCACTTAATGATACGGTTATCCAAAGCCCAACCAATATGGTAAAACTTAATGTTTCTTCTAACAAACATACATTTCAATTGATTTATGGTACAGGAGTTTTAATTTCTACAGCCACTGGTTCTACAGCTTACAATCTATCAGCTCATGGTCCCATTGTTAGTCCAGATATTAAATGTTTAATTATCACTGAATTATTTGATCATAATTTGCCCACTCCTAGTATTATTCTTAATCATCATCAAGAAATTAGTATCAAAGTAATTGATTATCGTTTACAAGATGTTGTTTTAATTTCTGATGGTAATAATTTTTGAAATCTTCAAAAAAATGATATTATTAAAATCAAATTATCTACAAAATCTATTGATTTTGCGGAGATTGACGATAATTACTTTTTAAAAAGTTTACACGAAAAATTTTTATTTCACTAATTATGTATATTGTATTTATTTTAGGTACAAGGTCAGAAACTCTTAAAGTTGGGGGAGCTATAATGTTAAAATCTATATCTAAAAATGAAATTATTAAAGTTTACAAAAACTGATCAATAAAAAAGTAAATTGATATAATCCTTTTGGCAATGGTAAGGCCACGATGAAGATATTTAAAATTCTAATCAAATAATTAAACATTATATTTAAAATTAGTAAATGGAACCATTAGCTTCAAAAATAAGGCCTAAAAATTTAGACGAATTTGTTGGCCAAGAACATTTAGTTGGTAAAAATAAACCCCTGCGGAATGCTATTGAACAAGGCATTCTATTTTCTTTTATTTTATGAGGCCCTCCGGGATGCGGTAAAACTACTTTAGCCAAAATATATGCCAAAAGTTTAAATGCAGAATTATTTGAATTATCAGCTGTTTCTGCTGGCAAAGAAGATATAAGAAAAATTGTCAAATCTGGACATTCGAGAAACAAAATATTATTTTTGGACGAAATTCATAGATTCAACAAAGCTCAACAGGATTTTTTATTACCTTATGTAGAAACTGGGGAATTAACTTTAATTGGTGCCACCACCGAGAATCCGAGTTTTGAAATTATATCACCATTGCTTTCAAGATGTCGTGTTTTTGTATTGAACGAATTATCAGAAGAAAATATTAAAGAAATTATCAAAAGAACAAAAATTAAGATGGATAAAAAGTCTATTGATTGATTGGTTTCAATGGCCAATGGTGATGCTAGACAAGCTATTACGGTTTTAGAAAATTGTTTATCTTTATACAAAGAAATAAATGTGGAAAATCTAAAAAATACTTTACAATCAAAATTTTTAAGATATGACAAAAAAGCTGATGAACATTATAATTTGATTAGTGCTTATATAAAAAGTTTAAGAGCAAGCCAAGTTGATGCTGCTTTATATTATTTAGCTCGGTTGATTGAAAGCGGGGAAGATCCCAAGTTTATTGCTCGTCGTATGGTAATTTTTGCTTCTGAGGATATTGGCGTAGCTGTACCAACAGCTCTGGTAGTTGCTAATGAAGTGTTTAGAGCAGTGGAGACTATAGGTCTACCTGAAGCACAAATTAATTTAGCACACGGAACTGTTTATTTAGCTAATTGTAAAAAAAATAGAAGTGCTTATAATGCTTATTTTGAAGCACTAAAAGATGTAAAAACATATGGCAATTTGCCTATACCGCTTAAAATACGTAATCCTGAAACAAAACTTATGGAAAAATTAGATTACGGAAAAGGTTATCAACAATATGACAAAGATTCATACTTACCTGATAAAATTAAAAATAAAAAATATTGAAGCATAGATAAATAATAGATATTATTTATAATAAAATTGTATTGGGTATTGCATTTTTATGTAAAATATGATATGCTCTGCGTGTTTTAATTAATAAAAGTTTAAACAAATAACCGATGGAAGAAAATATACCGCTTGAAGAACTCGAGCAATACTTTGATCAAAATCAAAGTTGGGGATTGGCATCAGGCATTGATTTACACGGGTGTAATTCTGATTATGTTCGTAGTGAATCAAAAATTAAAGAATTCGTTGTTGCTTTGTGTGATTTAATAAAAATGAAGAGGTTTGGAGATTGTGTTGTGGTAGATTTTGGAGAAGATCCAAGAGTATCTGGATTTTCAATGACACAACTTATAGAAACGTCATTGATTTCAGGACATTTTGTAAACCAAAACAATGATATCCATTTAGATATTTTCTCTTGTAAATATTATGACCCCAAAATTGCCGCTGAATTTGCTGCTAATTTTTTCCAAGCTACTGATTATACTTATTATTATAAGATCAGAAAATAGCATAATTAAAAACATTGAATTTTTTTTATAATTGTGATACACTTAGTTATAGTAACTAAGTGTATTTTTATGATAAAAACACTATTAAAACAATATATTAACAACGCTGTTCATAAGATAACTAAAAATGATGTAAGTTTTGATATTAGGATACCTTCAAAAGAATTCGGGGATTATTCTTCTAATATAGGATTAGTTTTATGTAAACAATTACATCAAAGCCCCCAAGATATCAATTTACGACTGATTGATATTTTAAATAAATCCAAAGATTTTACAAAATATTTTTCTCAAGTACAAGAGGCAAATGGTTTTTTAAATTTTACTTTAAATCCTAAATTTGTACACCAAGAAATAAAAAATATAAATAAACAAAAAGAGAAATACTTTATGGTAAAAAATTCTACCAAAAAGAAACCAAAAGTACAGGTAGAATTTGTTTCAGCCAATCCTACTGGTCCTTTAACGTTAGCCAATGCCCGGGCTGCATTTTTTGGTAAAGCTTTAGCTGATATTTTGTCTTATAATGGGTTTCAAGTAGAAAAAGAATTTTATGTTAATAATACTGGTAAGCAGATATATAATTTAGGTATTGCCATTATTAAAGCTTGGAAACTAAATCCCGGAGATTATGGTTATAAATTTAATGAACTAGATATCTATAAAGGCAATTATATTAATGAAATTTCTGTTATTATTCGTTCTAAAATTAAAGGTGATTTAGAAACATATGTCAAAAAACATAGCCCTGATGATATAGGTTCTATGGCTGTCAAAGAAAATTTAGCGCAAATAAAATATGTGCTATCCAAAAAAGCCAATATCGTTTTTGATAATTGATTTTTAGAAACTGATCTTAAAAAATTAGGTTATCTTGATAAAGTTTTTAAATGGTTAGTAAACGAAGGCTTTACTTATAAAAAAGATGGAGCCTTGTGGTTAAAAACCACCAAGATGTTTAATGATGATAAAGATAGGGTATTGCAACGAAGTGAAGGTGGGTTAGAAACTTATTTTTTAAACGATATTGCTTACCATTTAGAAAAATTTAGCCATAGAAAATTTGATTGAGTAATTGATATTTTTGGTGCCGATCATTTTACTCATGCTCAAAAAATGATTTGAGTTGTCAACAAGATGAAAGAAACCGGGATTATTAAACCTTCTTCTCGGTTTGATATTATTTTAATTCAGTTTATGACCTTACTTAAAAATGGTAAGCCTTTTAAAATGTCAAAACGTCAGGGTAATTTTATTACTTTTGAAGATTTTATAGATGCTGTAGGCAAAGACGCTGCTTCTTTTTTTATTTTAGAACGCAGTACAGATACTCATTTAGATTTTGATTATGATTTAGCAATAGAACAATCAGATAAAAACCCAGTTTATTATATCCAATATGCATACGCTCGTATTTGTAGCATACAAAATAAATTTACAAAATCTGTTAAGACCCATAAGCAAAATATTGATTTATCACTTTTAAATAATAAAAATGAAATTTATTTGATGAAAGAAATTTTGCGTTTGCCAGATATTCTTCATGATATTTCTTTAACTTTTGAAGTTCATTTGTTAACTAATTATGTAGTAAACCTTGCCAAAGCTTTTCATTCGTTTTATCAAAATTGTCCTATTATTAAATCAGAGGAAAAATTACAGGCATCTCGTTTGTTTTTATTAGATGCCACCAAAATTACATTTGAGTTGTGTTTTAGTATAATGAATATTGATACAAAAAAACATATGTAATAATATGAACAATCAAAATCAAAATGACATTTTAATGATAATTGATAGCAATGCTTTAGTTCATAGAGCGTATCATGCATTGCCAAGTTTAACATCTCCTTCGGGTGTGCTAACCAATGCCGCTTTTGGATATTTTTTAATATTATTCAAGGCTATTGAGGAAATAAAACCTAAATATATTGTTGCCACTTTTGATGTTGCTGCCAAAACTTTTAGACACGAAATGTTCGATAAATATAAAGCGACACGCATAAAAGCCCCAGATAATTTATATGCTCAGATTCCTATTGTAAAAGAAATTTTACAAAATATGAATATTAAAATTTTAGAAGC
>CAYOES010000029.1:0-5227 GCA_964403105.1 uncultured Candidatus Saccharibacteria bacterium | reverse complement strand
GTATAGGTCTGGGCAATTTCTTTTAATCCTTTATCGCCAGTTTCTTTAATTTGATTCTCAATATTTTGAATATTACTTGAAGATTGCTGAGCTTTTTGTAAATCAAGTTTACTATTTTCTACACTTCTTTCAGCGTCTTTAACGGCCTGTTGGGCATCAGTGCTATCTAATTGTAATATTAACGTACCAGCTGGCACTTCTTGATTATTTTTAACACCAATATAAACTACATCGCCTGATGCTTTTAATTTCAGATCTATTTGTTGCAAAGCAGCTACTTGCCCAGTCCCTGAAACGCTCGTATTAATAGAGTCTTTTTTGACTTCTGCTATCACATATTTTAATGAATTGTTGTTACTAATAGCATTTCTTCAACTAAAAATACCAAAACCAACAATAAAAATAACAATTACCAATATCAATCATTTATACTTTAGTAATTGTTGAAACATCTTGGGTGGAATTAGTTTTTTAAGCATAATATTAAGTTTAGATTTCTTATTAAAATTAAGTTTACTATAATATAGCAACAGGTATACTAACATAAAAAATGAATTAAATCAATACTCAGGATATTATTTTTTAGATAAACCAACTATTACATATATTACATAATATGCTATAAATATAATAAAATAGCTATAAAACTTTTAGGGATTTACTATAATATTTTATAAAAAAATTATGCCAAAACTTTTGTATTATTAGATTTATTATTAGAATATTTTCCAATAATTCAGGGACAATATTTATTGATCAAATAACTAATGGGTCAAAGTATCAAAATAGTAAGAAAGGCGTAAACAATACCAATTAAATTAAAACGGGCAGTAATAGAGATATCGAAATATTGGAAAAGCGATCTAATGCATCACATAACTGGAATGTGTAATCCAAAAAAGATTAAAGAATTTTGACCGAGATATTCTAAAAAATAAATATGTTTAAATTTATTAGCCAGAATTCGAGAAATACAAATATACACATAAGTACCTGCTAACATTATTAGCAAAGCGGTAAAATATAGCTTAATGCTATGTAATGATATGGTTTGAAAACTTAAAATAGAAAAATAAATATCAGGAAAATAATACATAGAGATATTTAATAATAAACACAAAACAAACAAAATACCATTGATATTGGATATGCTAATTCTGGTATTTTCCTTGATGTATTTTCTTGCTAAATTGCCAATAGTAAAATAAATTAAATAATATATAGCTACTGGTCAGGTTCAAAATACTTTTGTTTGGTAAAGAGCATTGAGCCATATAAAACTAAAACAGCTTAATAATAATGAGATGAATAGTATCATTATATCTTTATTACAATATTTTCGTAAAAAATAATACAAACATTCTACCAAAAATAATGTAGGCAAAAATCATAAGGGAATATTATAGAAAATAGTATTTCTTGCACCAAAAAGAAAAACTGATAACATATCTTTAAAAGTAATAATACTATAAAAAGGTACGTGATAATAAAATAAATAAAAAATCATTGAAATCAAAGATAATGATAAATAAGGCACAAGAATGCCTTTAATTCGAGATATCAAAAATATTTTAAAATCTGAACATTTTTGTTCACCTAAATCGGATTTTTGTTTGTTAGAAATATGAAACAAATAACCAGAAAAAAAGAAAAAAATACCTAATTGAAAAGAACAATTATAGGCAGTCAGATTTCTATTAATCGGCATATGAGTTAAAATAATAAAAATTATTCCTATGCCTCGAACAATATCTACTCAAATAAGTCTGTGATGATTTTCCATTTCCTAAATTTAATAAGCAAAAGAACAATTATAGGCAGTCAGATTTCTATTAATCGGCATATGAGTTAAAATAATAAAAATTATTCCTATGCCTCGAACAATATCTACTCAAATAAGTCTGTGATGATTTTCCATTTCCTAAATTTTTTCTAAATTTCATATATATTATTATATTAACACATAATTAAGAAAAAATCAAAACAGGCAGAAATTTTCCTGCCTGTTTTGATTTTCTGTTTTTATTTTGTACAAATATATCTGTATATCAAAATGTTAAAACAAATTAATTCATTTTTCTGTTCTATCAGATTCTTTTTGATTAACTCTATTTTTATCAAAACAAAACAGCCCCCTTTCGAGGGCTGTTTTGCAATTTCACCTTGGTAGAGATTGTTTATTATTTTAGCAAATTTTTCTATTTTTGTCAAATTTTATTTATCTATGTTTTGTTTATCTTTTGTATAACACATCTTTTTTCAAGCACCAGAATGTAATAATATATCAGTTGCTACAGACGAACCAATATTCCACAAATTAAAGCCTTCACGTTTTTTCATTCATTTTCAATCAATATCAGAGCTTCATTTTTGAGAAAATAGTTTGTCGAAAGAAAAAGAAGCAACATTATTTAATGATTTTTCAATACTAGCCGGAACAATAAAAACACCTATTTCTTTATCAGGCAATAACTTTTTACAAAGAAAAGAAAATGTTTTTGCAAAACGTTTTAAATAAAATTTATCAGCTATATTAACTATAGTAATTCTATCTCAATTGTTTTGATAACACATTTCTATTAAACGAAAACATTGGTCAATAGATGTGTGTTTACTTTTAGTTTCAAAATAAATAATTTGAGGTCATTTCAAATTTTGTTCAATATATTCATATAGGCTTTCGGCTTCAGTAATGGAAGTACCGATTTTTTCTTTACCACTTGATAAAACTAATTCTTTAGATATTTTTTCTAATTGAGCACTAGTTTCAGCCACTTGTTTAGCTAAATAAGATGGCTCGTCTCCTTTATCAGCAAATCGGCAACCAATAGCTACAACAGCATCCATTCCTTTAATTTTTGTTTGTTTAATCCACTCTAATAAACTTTCTGTATTATCAACAACTACAATTTTATCTTTTTTGTTTATCTTTCTTAATTGTTTTTCTTGTTTTTGTAATAATGATAAATCATTAAAAACCGTTTTTTCTGAAGAAGAAGGTACGAAAGTTTTGTGAAATAATTTATCCAAACTATCAAAATCTAAATTCTGTTTTTTGGTTTCTAAAACAGGATAAGTATGGTTTTGTTCTGTGGTTTGTTCTTTAATTTGGTATGGAGGCTCGCCAAAATCTCGCCTTTCTTGTTCTAATATTTCTTTTAATTGAGCCTCTATGTTTTTCTTTTTATCTGTATTTTTATCTGTAATTGCTTTGGGTTTTGTTTCGGTTTTGGAAATATGTTCAATTTTATGCGACTCTGGATCAAGATCAGTTTTTTTGGATTCAGTTTTTTCGGATTTGGAATAAGGCATTTCTGGTATTTTTGATTCAAACATATTGAAAATTTAATTTTTAAATTATTCTAATTATACACAAATTTTAATAAAAATACAAGTCTGCATTCTGGGCTGGCTTTTAGCCAGCCCAGATTTTAAACAAAATAACGATGAAACTAATAAAATACCAAAAATAGAGTTGTTTCTTTCATCTTCTTTATCTAATTTATCTTTGTTGTTCTATGGAAGTTAAATTTACCTTTTTTTGTACGCTATTTTCATAAAAACAATACAACGAGCAGTTCTTGTCTGTACACAAAGTAGTGTCAGCAGATAGTTTTAACGTTGCAAAATGGAGTTTGTCAGGAACAAATTTTAATTCTCCTAATTGTTCTAATTCTTTTACTGTACCACTACAAATATCAATTGCACCAGTTTGACTTGCAAGATAATACATAGTATAATTATCTGGCGTAAAGGTCTGTGTTTTTATTAACGAATTATTAACTTTCAAAGCTATACCCCTATTGAAAATAGCCTGATTATTACAGTTCTTATAGTTTACTCTAACACACAAACGGCTCATTAGTATATTATTATACGTAAGATCTTTTGGTAAATTCTCTCAGGATACAAAAGAACTCTGGGCACCCAAACCCATTAAACCAAAAGTTATTGACGGAGCTTGATTACATATTGTACTACAGTTTGTCGCTTTTTTAGGTTCTGGAGGTTTTGTGCTGGGAGTTATTTCTCCCCCTTTGTTAGTAAATTTATGTCTATTACATAAATCCATAAAACCACCATCTTTGGTAAAAGCTCAAACATTAATTGTCAGTGTAGCTTGATTTATTTTAGACGATGGAATTTTTGCTAATTCTTTTAAGGCACTAGAAGTATTTAAGTTAAATGGATATACTAAATTTGTTATACCTTTAGCTCCATTGCTATTCCAATCTGGCAAAAAAATAGTTGAGTATCCTGGTACATCAATATAAGCATTAACTTTTGCTAATCCTGAATATTTATTATCTTTATTTACTAATTGTACACTAGCACTTGGAATAGATTTATTTGTAATATCGTCAGAAATTGATACTTTGGAACAGCCAGTAGGAATTTGTCCTTGTATTGTCGATTTTTCTGGTTCTTTTGACGACAAAACTTCGATCTTCACGTTATTACTGAAAACGATTCCACGGTTTTTATCATCTTTTACATATTCTCTAAATTTTTCCTCCCCTCCTTTATCGTCTATATTGTCTATAAGTTCGTTCAATTCTTCCGAGATACAGTGTACTCTACAAACACAATTTTCTTCTGGAATTATTTCTTTTTTATCTGTTTTGCCTAACCCGGCTCATGCAATTATTAACTCCCCAGCACCATCATAACAGTCTAAAGTGCAAGCATCGTGTACTCCTCCCCCTGACTCTCAACTGAATATAACTGATTCACCTTTTTTAATTTTAGTTTTATCAGCTTTTAATTTTACTCAAGCCCCTTCTTTTGATTCTTCAGGTTTAGTATCTGTTGGTTTAGTTTCTGGTGGTTTAGTTGTTTGTTTTGTAAACACAATATCTTGGGTTGTTAATAATCAATTACAATTAACTTTTTTGTTAGTCTTTGCTTGTTCTTCGTCAAAAGTGCTTCAAACTTCTAATGTGGCATTAACTTTGGCACTATTGTATGTCTTTAATGTATTTTCTATGTTGGTTTTAGTTTGGGCTGGTAATTTACTTCAAAGATTAGATATAGCATATTCTCTTATACCAGAATCTGGGATAGTTATATCTTGGATAATTGTATTATCAATTTTTATTCGAGCAAATGTTTTTTGGAATTTGTTGAGATTACCCTTACCAACAACTTTCATTGTTAAATTATCAGAGCTTATTGGTTTATTGTTTTCATATTTTAGATTAATTTGTTTTGTAATATCAAATGTAAA
>CAYOES010000028.1:0-5768 GCA_964403105.1 uncultured Candidatus Saccharibacteria bacterium | reverse complement strand
TAGATAATGTTAGCACACGATTAACAAAATTAGCAAAATTACCAATAAGAACATCATTTATATGAGCTTGAAAATCAGTCCAAGAAAAACTGGCATCATTTTCTTCTGGCATAATAGCAGTAAAATAAAACCTAACTTGATCAGGCCCATATTTATCCAAAATATATTGGGCATCAATAATAATACCTTGACTTTTAGAAAATTTTTGTCCTTCAAGAGTTAAAAATTGATTAATAGCGCAAACATCGGGCAAATGAAGTTTTTTATTATATGCCCATAATTGCCCAGGCCAAAACAGAGTGTGAAAAACCAAATTATCTTTACCCATAAAATAATAATGTTTTGATTTAGTGTTAT
Source organism: uncultured Candidatus Saccharibacteria bacterium (assembly GCA_964403105.1). Taxonomy (GTDB): domain Bacteria; phylum Patescibacteriota; class Minisyncoccia; order UBA6257; family JAKLIH01; genus CAZFNU01. The sequence goes on along the minus strand of CAYOES010000028.1, from coordinate 5,411 downwards.
ATCAAAAATCTTTATATTTATTTATATCTCATTCAATAGAAGCAGATAAATATCCAATAACAGCTTCAAACCACACATAAATTCTTTTGGTCTCTATATTATCAATCAACATATTTTTAGGAATTTGATCTATGGGCAGTTCAACACCTCAATCCAAATCACGGGTAATGGCTGTTGGCTGTAAGCCTTTAAAAAGCCATTGATCTGTTTCCTTCTGAATTCAAGGGCGCCAATTGTGTTTATGGGTTGCAAAATATTTTTGTAAAAATGGAGTTAGTTTAGTCCAGTCCATAAAATAATGTTCGGTTTCTTTCAAAATTACTGGACTCTGAGTGAGCTTGCTGTGAGGTTGAATTAATTCGTCAGGACAAATTAGTTTACCGCAAGCATCACATTGGTCACTTCTTGTATCTATATTGCCACAAAACGGACAAACACCTTCAACATATCTATCAGGCAAAAATTTATTTTCTTTTATAGAATAAAATTGTTTAGAGGTTTTGCGTATAATATAACCATCTTTTAACAATTTTAAAAACACATCTTGAACTATATGTTTATGATTGTCAGTAGTAGTTTTTGTATAAATATCAAAACTCAAATCTGCTTTTTGAATAAGATGTAGATGTTCTTGGTAATATTTAGCAACTATTTCTTGAGGGCTAATTTGAAATTTATCAGCTTCCAAAGAAACAGGGGTGCCATGACAATCAGCACCAGACACCATTAAAACATCATTACCAATTAAACGATTAAACCTGGCAAAAAAATCCGCAGGTAATAAATAACCTGCTAAATGACCAATGTGCAAATCGCCATTGACATAAGGTCAAGCAAGCCCAATAAATATTTTTTGTTTGTTCTTTTTTTTATTGTAAGGTTTAATATTCATAATTTAAGTTTTGATATGGGTTATTCATAAAGATTAAAATTGGCTGGATCATGTAGATAAGTAATGGATTCATTCTGGACCAATCTATTAATAGCTTCTGCTAAAAGTGGCGCCACGGATAAAACAGTAAATTTACGACAATTTTTTATTTTATGTTCCACGGGCACACTATTAGAAACTATAAATTGACAAATAGAAGAGGAATCGAGTTTATTAATAAGATTTTGTTCTGATTCTTTCAAGGAAGATAAAATCGGATGAATAGCAGCCATATAAATTTCTTTGGCTCCGTTTTCCATTAAAATATTCGCATCGCCAATAACTGTGCCACCAGTTAAAATCTCGTCATCTATCAAAATACATTTTTTGTCTTGAACTTCACCAACAACTTTTTTAAAACGACCTACTTCAGTATTGTCTGGTCTTTCTTTATCAATATAAGCCACTGGGAGCTGAAGGTGATAAGCAATATTACTAAATCTTTTTGCTGCACCAGTATCAGCAAAAACTATCACAGTATCATTTTTATTATTATTTTGAAAAAGATTTTTGTTAATAATATATTTTTGAATATAATTGCTAAAAAGATAAACAGAAGTAATTTCGTCAGCTGCAGGCTCAAAATAATGTTTAATATGCGAATCATGGGGATCTAATAAAAGCACTTTTTTAATCCCAAAGGATTTTGAAATTATTTGGGCAATTCTATGACTCATTGTAGAAATACGGGGTTGGTTTTTTCTATCAGAGCGACTATAGGGCATATAAGGAAAAACTAATAAAACATCTGCGGGTTTGGAGTTGATTACTGCATCTAATAAAGCAAATAATTCCATTAAATGATCATTAACTGGTGCTACTTGGGTATGAACAATAACCACAAAATGTCCCCTAACATTATCTACTTGAACTTGCAAATTATCATTGGAAAAACGAACAACATTAATTTTGCTAAATAAATTTGGAGAATTTTGAATAATAGGAGGGGGCAAACGTTTCTCTAATTCTGAACAAATTTGCTGCGCCAAATCTTCTGATCCAGAGGTAGCAAATACCTTAACTGGATATGATAAATAAAACATATCTTTATTTTAAAATTTTTACTTTATTGTAAATACAGCCCTTACTGTAACCATTATTTCTTTATCAATAGTTGAAGTATCATATTCGCCGTAATCAGAAACATTAACAGAGTTTATAGGCAAAACTTGAACAACGCCCATACTGGCTTGTTTAATAATATTAACTTTTTTGCCGCTACTTTTAGCAATTATTTCAGCGCGCGCTCTCGCATCTTTAATGGATTCGCCTAATAATTCTATTCTTAATTCTGGTAATTTAGAATAATAATATTCTAACCTATCACTGGTAAAAAATACTTCTTGATCAATAAGTTCTTTTGTTTTCTTGGCTAAATTAGTTATACCATTGATATCATTTGATTGTAATTCAATAATTTGACGAAGCGTATATGTCTTGGGACCAGAATCTTTTTCATATTTGTAAATTTCACTAACATCAAGGGGCGGAATTAATAAATTTGTCTCTGAGATATTATTGTCTTTAAAAAATTGTAAAACCTTTTTTAAATCTTGCTCCATTTGTTGATACCCTTGTTTTATTTCACTTTCTACAACAGTTCTAGAAAAACTGCTTTGTCATTTCACAAGATCGGCCTTAACTTGTTTTTTAGCAGAACCAGTTACTGTTAAAGTATTATCAAGGGCTTTGACTTTATAAAATGTATGAGCCACAAAAATAGCGCTAATAATTAAAGCTAAACCAAGAATAAAAAAAGCAATTGTTAAATTTTTGTTTTCCATAATAAAATTAATTTAGAATTTTTATTGTTAATATCATACCATATTTATAGAAAATTTACAATCAAACACTAACTAAAATTAGGAGGATCTATCTCAGCATTATATATATGCTTAGAGTTTTAGACAAAAATTTATTTCTAAAATTATTATGTAATTTTATGTTCAATATAACATAATCTTTAAAGTTTATCAAACTTGATAAACATAGAATTTGGATAGAATTTGGCAAACCATTTTAATCTTGTACAATCACATGCCCTTGTATTATTTTATTGGCTTTGCGGCAATGAATAAATGCTTCTCTGGCAAAAACATTATGACATTTAGGACATTTAAGGTCTTTGTTGGTATAATCCTTAAGAATCATATCTTTATAACATTTCACTAAATGATCGCCCCCTTCTTTTCTATATTTATACAAAAGGGTTTTACATTTGGCACAATAAATTTTTATAACCCTTGTTCTATTTTCCCTTTCCATATTAGCATATAAAAATATTATATAATTATTAAATATTACTGGCGATATAAAACCAAATAGTAAACAATAATATTATTTTTCAATTATATCAATGGAATAAATAGTTGGCGGATTAATAGGAACTGACAGTTCTCCTTGAGCTGATAATTGTACGGGGGTATTAGCAATTTTATCTATAACATCCAGTCCCTGAACTACTTTACCAAAAATAACATAATCCTTTGATAAAGGGTAATCTTGATGCATAATAAAGAATTGACTACCATTGGTATTGTGTCCGGAATTAGCCATTGCCAAAGTACCACGAGTATATTCACCTATAATTTTTTCATCATCAAATTTATAACCTGGCCCTCCCATACCAGTACCAGTTGGATCGCCGCCCTGAATCATAAAATTTTTCATTATTCGATGAAAAATCGTATTATTATAAAAACCTTGTCTTGCCAAAAATACAAAATTGTTTGTAGTAATGGGCGTATCTTTGACATTTAACTCAACAGTAAATTCACCTTCGCTTGTTTTGAACACAGCACTATAAGATTTGTTTGTATCTATAAGGATTGGGGGCTTAGTTGTATAAGTTGTCATAGTTTTAGAATTATTAATTGTATTATGAGAGCTCGGATTGCTTTGCGGTAAATTATGCATAGAGATTGAAGTGTTAGTAGGTTTAATATTGTTAGAATTATTTTGTCAAAAAATATATATCCCACATATAACACCAACCCCAATAACTAACCATATTAAAATAGATTTTTTCATATATAAAAGTTTATATTGACTATTAATTTATGAATGTATAATTATTGTATCATTTTTTTATATTTTATGCAATTGTTCTAAAATTTTTTCAATATCTTTAATATCTGAGACCAAAACTGCTTGTTTACGTAGTTCTTTATATTTTGGATTTTTTAAATATCAGCCTAAATGTTTCCTAAATTCTTTTATGCCCTGTGTTTTTCCTAAATATTGGATACTTAATTTTGCTTGTTTTCGAATTATTTTTGCCAATTCTTGTGAAGATACTAAAATATCCTTTTGTTTTTTAATTTCTTGAAAAATTCATGGATTACCCAATGCTCCCTGACCAATCATCACGCCAGAGACGTTTCTTGATCTCAAATATGCCGTCTGCCAATCCGTTATATCACCATTGCCAATTACAGGAATTTTTAATTCTTTGGCTATACAGTTTATAGCCCTTCAATCAGCCTTACCAGAATATTCTTGTTTAACAGTACGGCCATGAATTATAACAGCATTTACACCAATAGCTTCAAATTCTTTTAATAATGGTAAGATATCAAATTTATCTCAACCTATTCGAGTTTTAATAGAAAGCTGACCAGAAAAATTATAACGAATTATTTTTACTATTTCTATGGCTTGATTAATATTTCTAATAAGAGAGGCACCACAATTATTATTAATAATTTTACGAGCAGGACAACCCATATTGATATCAAAACCAGCTGGATGTAATTTTTTATCCAAAATTTGAATAGCTTTTAAAATTTTCTTACCATCATAACCAAAAATTTGGATAATAATAGGCTGCTCAAAATTTTTAAATTGAGCCAGTTTGAGTGTATGTGTTAAATTATGAATAACAGCATCCGAGGAAATCATTGGTGTAAAAACTATATCAGCCCCCATTTGCTTACAAATAGATCTAAAAGGTAAAGTAGTAATTTCTGCCATAGGAGCTAAACAAAATACAGGTTTTTTTAGTTTTGATCAATAAAATTTCATAATGAATATAATGTAGCATATTTTTTAAAAAATTAAAAGAGCAATGATGTTCACTGCTCTTTTATGTGTATACTTTACTTGTTATATTTTTTATTTAAATTCTTTATTTTTTGGTTTATCGAATTTTTTGATTTTGGCATTGTATTTTCTACTTTCACAATAATTTATTTTCTTTTGTAAAACATTATTAAGTTTGTCGGTTTTATGAGATTTTTCTGCTATGTTTGCTATCTTACAAGCAAAAACAATAACATCCGAAACTTCAGCCGGAACTTCTTTTCAGTTTTCTTCCAATATTGCCTTTGCCACTTCTCCGACCTCTTCTGCCAACTTAAACATAGCTATTTTAATAGCTGTGTTTTCATCTTGAGAAATCCCCTTTCTTTTAGTAAAAGATTTCTCCCATTTTTGAATATCATTTATTGTGATTTCTTTTTTCATAAAATTTTTTATTATT
>CAYOES010000027.1:0-6480 GCA_964403105.1 uncultured Candidatus Saccharibacteria bacterium | reverse complement strand
ATTATTCATATGGCTGCTGGCTTTAAATTCAATTTATATTCTGGCTCTTTTTCTGGTTTTTGTTTAGCTTTCATATATACCAAAAATACAATCAGACCATCCAGCCCTCCAGCCACACCTCCCATTAAAGATATCAAATCCCCTATTCCGTTTATGCCTATAAACAAAAATAACAAAGGCAAAAAAATAACAGTTAAAGTACTAATAATATTATTTCATCCAAAATCATTGTGTAATAAAGTTTTGAGATATTGAGCAAAAGCAATAAACGAAGTTCAAACAATTAAAATGCCTGCCACTGCTCCCAAAATTACAATTGGTTTACCTACAAAATATACCAACCCTGATATTGCATCTTGCGTAGTTTTACCACCACTCACTAGCGCTATACAATTCATAAATAATAAATAAGCCACAGAGACAATTATTGACCCCACAATAATTACTTTTTTAAAACTAACTGGTTTTGCTTTTTTCTCACGCAATAAGCTAAATACCAATGGCACTGCTGCTAATCCATTTAAGGCATAAAAAATAACACCATAAGACATTAATCAATCAGATTTAAATAAAAAATTTTGTAAATTACCCAAGTTCATATATGGAAAAACATAACAAGCAATCACACAAATAAATCCCACTTCGCCAATAGTTAACAATAAATTAAATTTACTAATATGAGATAAATTTATACAACTACAAATACTAAATACTGCTCAACATATCCCGAATAAAATATTAAAAGATAAAAAATTAGCAGGTAACAATGCACCCAGAAATTGAGCTGCTAATAATAAATATACCATGGAAGAAAAAGTAAGAGTAACAAGAGAAGAAATAAATATAAATTTTTGAGCTGATTTGCTTAAATATTTACCAGTATAACCAGCCAAACTACAAATATTATTAGTTCTTAATACAACCTCACCAAAAGCTAAATGTACTATAAGTAACAAAACACTCAAAGCAATTAATCAAATATTGCTAATAAATATTCCAGACTGTATAGCTGCATATGGCAACAAAAATACACCAGAACCAATAACTGTGCCAACAAACACAGCTATTGCTTCTCATAAAGCAGGTATCCTAAAATTAAACATATAAAAAATTTATAATTTTATGAAACTACCATATTTATTCTTGAACTAAATAAATCTCATCGCCTTCCTTAATTTTATTATTAACTTTCATACCAATTGTTGCTCCTTTTTTGGCTGTTTTAACATTCTTATGCTCTATTTGCATAGAAGAAACAGTTTGGGTAAAATCTGTATCCTTACCTTTAATATGAATAACATCACCTTCTTTCAAAATATCGTGAAGTTTTACAATGGCCACATCTATTTTACCAAAATAATGAGTAATTTCTCCAACTAATTTTTCCTTCATAGTTTATTTATTAAATTAAATTTTATTTTTCGACCATTGAACAATAATGATACTAAATAATAATTTTTAATTTGGTAAATAATAAGAATTAGAAATTAAAAATTGGAAAGAATAAAATTGCTTTGTTTATAATACAAATAAATAAGTTTATTGTATGGGTATTTTTGAGTCAATCAGCATTGTCAAATCACATTTATTAAAACGGGATCTCATCATCTTCATCTCCAAATGGACTTTCTTCATCTTCAGCGTTTATAGTAGGCAAAGCCTCTTCCTCGACCAAACCTTCATTCACAGCACTCTTGGCTGATGGTCCTTCTCTAAATGATTGCCCTGCCAAATTGGGACCAAATTCTAAATTATCTACAATAATTTCAGTGCGTGATTGTTTTTTGTTTTCTTTATCAATTCAAGTTCGTGTTGAAATTCTTCCTTCTACCAAAATTAATTTACCCTTTGTTAAATATGGCGATAAAGCCTCAGCTCTTTTCCCCCATATTACTAAATTATGAAAATCGGGTTTTTCTTGTTTTTGACCATTCTTATCTACTCATGTCCTATTAGTAGCCAAACCAAGTGCAAGCATAGATTGTCCACTTGGCAATGTTTTTAATTCTCCATCCCTTGTTAAATTTCCTATCAATATAACTTTGTTATAAAACATAATAAATATTTAACAGCTGAATTATAATATTACACCAATATACTAAATAGTTATACGCCCAAATTATTAATCTAAACACAACACATCAAAAAATAATTAACTAATTTAATAACTCATCAAGTTTTTTATCAAGTTCGTTTAGATCAATCTCCTGTTCGATTTTTGGTTCACAACTATTCTGCTCAGCCGACCCATTTTTTATTTGTTGTTCCTGAGCAACATATTCTACGTTATTATCTTCGCTGATTTTCTCTTTATTAAAATTATCATCGCGAAAAGCAAATTTTGATTTGTATCCAGATCGTGATCTTTTGATTTTGGGCTTCTCAGGGCGCATCTCTTTTTTAGTTATCAAAAATCTTAAAATATTATCATTAAAGGCAAAAATATCTTTTATATTTTCTATATCTCCTTCACCTATTCCAAACGCAATAGACGCCAAATAAGCTTCTTTTTCTTTATTTATATTGTTTGCCAATAATTTCTTTTCAGGCGCCAAACTAGAAATAATAACAAACCCTTTGTTTTGTAATTTATTTTGAATATCTTCAAATATCTGTTGAATCATAGATTCATCACTATTTTGTTTAATTCAAAATACTAAATCATATTCTACTATATTATTCATAAATTGTATTTAAATATTTTTTAATTATTAAATATTTGCCACGCTCTTTTCTTGAATTTGATTAAAGAGCTCTTTGGCTAATTTTGAATCTGTTTTTATAGCTTCAGAAGCTGCATCCAACCCTACACCCAACTTAATATCATTAAAAAAATAAGTTGTACCAGTTCTTTTAACTATATTATATTTTATACCCAGCCCCAACAAATCTTTTGAATAAGAAATCCCCTCGTTGTACATAATATCAAACTCAGCAATTTTAAACGGAGCAGCTACTTTATTTTTTACTACCTTGGCACGTATTCTATTACCTACAACATCTTCGCCTTTTTTAATTTGAGCAATTCGTTTTAATTCAATTCTTACAGAAGTATAAAATTTTAACGCCTTGCCACCAGGTGTTGTTTCTGGATTTCCATAAGCCATAGTTTGAATTTGCATACGTGTCTGATTAATAAAAATAATTGTTGTATTCACTTTTGCACTCAAAGCTGTTAATTTACGTAACGCCTTACTCATCAATCTTGCTTGCAAACCAATTTGTTGATCAGACATTTCACCTTCTATTTCTGCCAAAGGTGTCAGAGCAGCAACTGAATCTACTACAATCAAAGATACTGCCCCAGACTTTACCAATGTTTCGACAATTTCCAAAGCCTGTTCGCCATTATCTGGCTGAGAAATTAAAAGATTTTTTATATTTACACCTATTTTTTTAGCATATTCAGGATCCAAAGCATGCTCAGCATCAATATATGCAGCAACTTCGCCCTTTTTTTGAATTTCTGCTACTATATGCAAAGCCAAAGTAGTTTTACCAGAAGATTCAGCTCCATATATTTCTATAATTCTACCACGAGGTATACCCCCTACACCCAAAGCAATATTCAAAGAGGGCGAGCCTGTGGGGATAACATCAACATCAACATGTCGAGCATCACCAAGCTTCATAATAGATCCTTCTCCAAAACGCTCTTTAATCTCTCGCACTGTGCTATCTAAAATATCTTCGATATTGTTTATATTATCTGATATTTTAGTTTTTTTGTTAGCCATAATATATTTTTGTTGTGTTTAAAAGATTTTTAATTCTATTAATATTTTAGCATATAATTATATAAAATTCAAGTAGGTATTGATATGGATTTATCATAAAGATTTTTTATTTGGATATTTTGATTTTTAATTTATCCTGGTATACAATAAACTACTTATTGGCATTGTTTAGATAATGTATATCCGGCTGTCTTGGCTTCTTCTTCTGTATTAAATTTGATTAAATTATCTGGGCTCAAAGATTTCCAAGCGCTACATGTACTTGGATAATAATTTTTCCCCCGAGAGCTAGCAACATAATAAATATCTTCTTGAATTTTATCATCTACAAACCCCTGTATATTTGCCATATTTTGTTCTTTAATTTTATTTGTCTCTCTCATTAAAGTATTCAAATCAATCATATTACCAGATATAGTAATAGCTGGACGAGAAAATATTTTAGCCCCCATACAAAATCCTACACCAAAACATAATATAAACAATAAAATTGAAATTATGTGTTTTAGCAAAAAATTGCTAAATATCTTTACAAAAGAAGAAAATTGTGTTAGTATATTCTTTGCCATCAAAATATATTAAATTTTTATTAAAATTTTAAATGATTAAAAATGTCTAAAACAAAAGGAGGTAGTTCTACAAAATTAGGACGTGATTCCGAATCCAAAAGATTAGGTATCAAAATTCATGGAGGTGCAAAAGCAAATATTGGTAATGTTATTATTAAACAACGAGGTACTAAATGGTATGCTGGTAGAAATGTACGCCAAGGAGCTGATGACACTCTCTATGCTACCAAAACTGGTATTGTACAATTTACCGAAAAATACAAAACAGATTTTACTGGCAAAAAAAGAAAAATAAAATTAGTGAATATTGTTTAATTTTTCTATTGCCTTGAGCTTTAAAGGAGATATGATCCCAAAAGGAAACTTAATGGAGATTTCATAATCTCCTTTTTCTTTTATTTTATTATCAAATTGAATTTTAACATTTTCATCCAAAACAATCTGATATTTATTTTTTAATATATCTTGAATAGTTTCTGCCTTTACCGCTTCAAAGCTTTCTCCGCCTTCTTTGGCAACATTAAGCTCTACTTCAATAAAATCAATTGCCTCTATTTGTTTTGCCATTTCTTTATACACATTTTGCTGTTCCAATAATTTCTTTTCTTGTAAAGCTTGCTGCTTTTGGACTTGTTTTATACGACTTTCTGTGGCAAGCACTGCCAGTTTATTTTTGAATAAATAATTTTTAGCATAACCATCTTGTACTTCCTTGATTTCATTTTTCATTCCTAAATTTGGAACATTTTGAGTTAATATTATTTTCATATCAATATATTATTTTTATTTATTGTTTATTTAACACTTGATATAATCTCGTCATAAGCTCTCTTGAGCTGACTATCATTTTCTAATGTTATAGTACTATAAGAACCATTATCTTCTTCTTGTTCTAACTTTACTACTATATCTGGCTTAATACCTTTTTTAGAAATATCTGTGCCATTTGGTGTTAACCAGTGAGCAACAGTAATTTTTAACTGATTACCTCCTGACAAATCCACCAATTCTTGTACGCTACCTTTACCAAAACTATTTTCTCCTACTAATTTAACTCCCCTATTGTCACGCAAAGCGCCAGCCAAAATTTCCGCCGCCGAAGCAGTGCCTTCATTTATCAAAACAACAATAGGTATATCTTTTAATTCTCCGTCTCTAAATGTTTTGTACTCTTTATTAAACTGCTTGTCTTCATAATCTTCAATCAGTAATAAAGTATTATCAGCAAAAAAATAATTACCAATATCTGTATAAATATCCAAAAACCCTCCTGGATTATTTCGTAAATCCAAAATAATACCTTTGGCTTTATTGGTTTGTATAGTTTGAACAGCTTTGGCAATTTGTGATGGCAAAGGTTGATAAAAATTATATATTCTTAACAAAGCTATATTATTAGGAAGCATTGTTACTTCAGCTGAGGGTATATTTATAGAGCTCCTAACAATAGAAATTATTTTTGGTTTATCCCAAGTATTACGCATTATTGTAAGTTCTACTTTGGTATTCTTTTTGCCACGAATTTTTGTCACAACATCTGTTACACTTAAATTATATGTAGAGACTCCATCTACTGCTACAATTTCATCTTGAGGCATTAAACCAGCTTTATCAGCAGGTGTATTTTTAAGTGGTGCAACAATTATAATTTTACCATTTTTTTTGCTCACTTCTGCTCCAATGCCATCAAATGAACCACTCAATTCTGTATTCAGCTCTTCTGCATCTTTAACGGTCAAAAATTCCGTAAAAGGATCATCCAGCGAATTTACCATTCCTTTTATAGCTCCTTCCATTAATTTTTCTGTATTCAAACTGGCTTTATCATAATATTTTGTAGCAATAGTTTGTAACACTTCGGCAAATAAATTGAAATCTAATTTTACATTTTTTACTGGAGTATTTATACTTCTAATATTTGGTATATAAGTATAAGAAATGTTACGGGCGCCTTCTTTAAACCCTCTATTATAAGCACCAATATACAAACAATTCATTAAAATAAAAGCAAACGACAAAAAAATAACAAAAAACCAAAAATCTCTTTTACTAAATGTTTGTTTGCAATCTGCTCATATTTTAGAAATTTTATCTTTTACATTCATAATAAATCTTTTACATTCATAATATATTGTTTTTTAACCGAACTTTTGTTTTAACTTTTTATATGATTA
>CAYOES010000026.1:0-6556 GCA_964403105.1 uncultured Candidatus Saccharibacteria bacterium | reverse complement strand
TTTCTGTGGAGATGGCGGGAATTGAACCCGCGTCTAAAAAACTTTCTTTAATAACTCTACAAATTTAGTCTGTTTAAGTTTTTGAAAAATATTAAAAACAGACAAAAATATTTTTCAATAGTTGGTTATTTATCTTAACTAAACACAACCAACAGTGTTTAGCGCATCCTGAAAATTAACTCTAAGGCCTATCAGGAGTCTTCCTTAGAGGTTGTCTATAACCCTTTACGCCAAAGCGTAAGAAGGTTGATAAGATTTGACAGTTATTTGTTGCTTTGATGTTTTACAAGGTGACAAAGCCTCCTTGATTTGCATTATCAAAGAACCATTTTTTATCTAAACCACACATCCCCAATACATCTAAATATTATCATAATTTTCTATATTTTGCAAGTAATCATAGATGAATCCTATAGATATACATAACATAATAATTTTTAATTATTATGTTTTTTTGCTTTTTTTACTAAGGCAATAGTTAATAAAATTTTTTGATTTTGCAATTCTATCTCTTGCTGTCTAATAAATTTATCGATAGGCACAAAAATCAATTTATTTGCCTTAACTTCTGACAACAATTTTGTTTGATATTTATTAACAAATTTTTGATTTTTAAAATCACAATTCATAAAAGATAAAATAATTTTATCTTTTGGCACCAAATTTAATTCTTGTCTAATACCCTGAATAGTTCGCACCAATTCTCTATATTGTCCCTCCTCAATAAGCTCATTAGTTAATTTTTTATCTAAGACAATCTCGTCTTTTTGTTTGGGATTAAATAATATTTTCTTTATATTTATTTCATCCAACAAAATAGTTTTCATATTTTTAGATAAGTTAATTTTTTTCTTCAAACTAATACTAGACAAAGGCTGTCTAATTTTAATACCCAATTCTTGTCTTTGTTTTAATGCTTTGTTTGCTATATCACGCAATGTATTCATAGAAACCATCAATTTGGTATCAATCAAAGACATATCAGCATTTTCTATTGTCGCAAGATGTACAGATTTTTCTGTAAAAGATGTTTTATTCACATGGGGTGCCTTTTTTAAAGATTGTCAAAGTATCTCGCCCATATATGGTACAAAAGGGGCAATCAATTTAGACATTTCTTTTAACACAACACCTAAAACTAAAGAAGCCACAAAATAATCTTTTGCATCATTTGGTTGTTGTAATCGTCTTCTCGATCTACGCAAATATCATCTTGATAAATCATCAACAAACGAATCCAATAATTGAGTTACTTTAAAAGTATCATATTGGTCTAAATATTTAATATATTCCAATTTTGTTGATTCTAATTTTGATATAATTCATCTATCTAAATCTGTTAAATCTTTTTTCTTTTTCTTTATTTCTTTTAACGTCAAATCACACTTTTTTGTAGAAGCATAAGTTTCATAAAATTTATAAACATTTCATAAAGTATTAAGAAAACGACGTTGTAAAGACACTAAATCTTTTTCAGAAAATTTTTTAGTTTCCGAAGGCGAATTAACAGCATATAAATATCAACGCAAAGCATCTGCACCATATTTATCTATTATTACTTCTGGGTCTACAACATTACCTCTGGATTTGGACATTTTTTCTCCGTTTTCATCTAAAATTAAACCAAGAGCCATAACATTTTTAAATGGAGCCGGCATATCTAAACACGTTCCTACAGCCAATAATGTATAAAATCAACCACGCGTATGATCAATACCTTCACATACAAAATCAGCTGGGTATTTAAATTTATTTTGAGCCAAACCAGAGTTTTGATTAGTTTCAAAAGGATAATGCACTTGCGCAAAAGGCATAGCCCCAGAATCAAATCAACAATCAATCACTTCTTTTGTTCTTTTCATTATACTATTACATTTTGGACATTTCAAATAAAACTCATCAACATACGGCTTATGTAAATCCATATCTTGTGTTTCTAGATTATACGGCGCATTTTTAAAACTCATTTTCTTTAATTCAGCATTTTTAGGCCAACTTTGATCTAATAACATTCCAACTGCATCTCTACGGTCTCTACCTGTTAATTTAGCTTCTATTAGTTGAATTACACCTTTATGTGAAACTATCAAAATATTTTGTCTGGCATATTGTTTTTGTAAATCCAAAATCAATGATATAGCATCACTTTGTTTTTTTGCCAAACTTTCCCCGCCTGGGAAAAAAGCATCAAAATTTTTACTTGATTCATTTTTAATAAACTCCAAAACCTTTTTCATTGACTTACCATTATATTCTCCAAAATTAATTTCTCTCAGTCGTTCTTCGTATACAATAGGACAGCCTATCACATCACTAAACATTTCAGCTGTTTCTTTTGTCCTTAATAAATCAGACGTTACAATCAAATCAATTTTTATATTTGATTTTTGGAAATTTTCAATTGTTTTACGAACTTGATCTTTTCCTTTATCAGTAATATGGTCTACAAAAGGTGTCGGATAGCAAGAGGCTATATTTTTTATATTAGATAAGCTCTCTCCGTGTCTTAAATAATAAAAAGTAGTTTTGATATATGCCTTTTCATCAAGCTCATCAATAGAGCCAATGACTTCTTGATGTTTACATTTTTCGCAGATCCACACTGGCAAAGGTGTCCCTCAATATCTTTCTCGCGACAAAGCTCAATCTTTGGCATCTTTAATTCATTCGCCAAATCTTCCTTCTTTTAAATAACTCGGATATCAATTTACTGATTCATTATTTTGTATCAAGGCTTCTCTAAGAGAACTCATTCGAATAAATCAAGTATCAGAAGCTCGATAAAGTAAAGGAGTATCACATCTTCAACAAAATGGATATTCATGTTCAATACCTTGTAAATTATAATGCAAAACCAAATTTCTTTTAACTAAGTCTTTCATAATAATCGGATCTGCCTCTTTGAAAAACATTCCAACTATATCAGTTAAAATATTTTCATCATTTATTATATGCCCAGAAGTATCTACGTTTAATATCAAAGGTAGTCCTAATTTATCACCAAGCGCTTTATCATCAATACCAAAAGCTGGAGCAATATGTACTAATCCAGTGCCATCTTCACCACTTACAAAATCAGCTGGCACTACCGAATATATTTGTTCATTTTGTGATAATATCTTTTTGTGTTCAAACAATGCCTCATATTTTCTACCCAAAAGCTCGCTTCCTTTTATCTCTTTAATTTTCTTAATATCTTTGTTAGCCAAAAATGATAGTTTAGTTAAATCTGTATAACTAATAAAATATTCATTATCAAGTTGATATACTCCATAATCAAAATCTTTATTAATAGCCACTGCTACATTGGCAGGTAATGTTCAAGGGGTAGTAGTCCAAACCAATAAACTAACATTACCCATCACAATATCAGAGCTATTTTTTAATTTCATTTTTACATAAACAGATGGATCTTTAACAGTTCTATAACCTTGTGCCACTTCGTGACTCGACAAACTAGTACCGCATCGTGGACAATATGGCACTATTTTATAACCTTTATATAGTAAATTTTTACTATCAATTTGTTTTAAAATCCATCACAATGTTTCTATGTATTTAGTATCAAAAGTAACATAAGGATGTTTTAAGTCTAATCAATAAGCAATTTTGCGAGTATTTTCCTCCCAATCTTTAACATATTTTTGTACTGATTCTTTGGCTAATTTATTAAACTTATCTACTCCATAATTTTCAATATCAGTTTTGGAATTAAATCCTAAGGCTTTTTCAATGGCTATCTCCACTGGCAATCCATGAGTATCCCAACCAGATTTACGGTTTACTAAAAACCCTCTCATTGTCTTATAGCGGCAAATTAAATCTTTATAAACTCTAGCTAATACATGGTGTACACCTGGCTTGTTATTAGCTGTAGGCGGTCCTTCAAAAAACACAAATTCTTTAGAAGTTTTTCTTAATGCCAAAGTTTTGTCAAAAATTGTATTTTTGTCTCAAAATTCTAAAATTTGAGGCTCTTTTGCCACAAATTCTAATTTAGAATTTTGTTCTTGTTCATTATTATTTTGTTCTACCATTTATATAAGTTTAAAATAAAATTTCTTTTCCTAAATCCTTTAAATAAATTTTAGATAATTCATAATCTCCTGTCCAGGGTATAGATTTACTTCCCCGAGCTCCACCCTTGACCATCATAGTTTTTTCACACCCTTTACCAGTAATAACAATTATATCGCCACTTTTTGCTAAATCAATGGCTTTACGTATAGCCAATTGTCTATCAACCACAACTTCTACTTTATTTTGGTCTTTTATACCTGCTTTAATTTCTTCAATAATTTTTACAGGGTCTTCATCATAAGGATCTTCATTTGTTAAAATAATTTTATAACAATATTTCTCAACTATTTGTCCCATTACAGGCCTTTTTCATTCATCTCTTGTGCCACCTTTTGCTGTATCAACTATACCCAAAGTATTTATTTGACTTTGCATTGCTCCTGTAGCCCCCAAAACTCCAATTATATTATTATATCCCAAATTGCGTAAGTTAGTATAAAGAGCTTCCAAGGAATCAGGGGTATGAGCGTAATCAATCACCACAGCAATATTCTCTTTAGTTTTTATAAATTGCATTCTACCAGGAGTACCAGTATAAGTTTGTAACGCTTCAAAAACAATATCGTCATTTATATTTAGATAGCGAGATAAAGCTATACAAAATAAAACATTATAAACATTATAATCACCTAATAAATTACTATGGTATACTCTTTTGTCTATTTCTATATCTATACCTAAATTATCTGCTCGATATCATGTTGGTTTTAATAATTCCAAATCCATCAATTTAATTTTAGCGATATCTGGTTCAGGGTTTAAAGAAATAACAACTTTTTTATCCGCCTTGAATTGTAAAAAATAATCAGCATTCGGATCATCAAAATTTACAATAATAGTTTTTAAATATTTTTTATTTTGTATATATTTGACAGGGTACTTTTTTAACATTTTAAACAATAAACCCTTACACATCTTATAATTTTCAAAACCTCCATGAATTTCTAAATGTTCTGGCTGTAAATTCGTTAGTACAGCAGCATCTCATTCAATAAAATCACCTCTATGTTGTTTCAAACCTACAGATGTTACTTCTATTAAACCAACTCTCGCTCCTTTATTATACGCCTTTTTTAAAAACAAATTAATAGCTGCTCTGCCAGGCATTGTAAGCTTGGAATCATTACGAATTATCTTGCCATTAATATTTTGTTCAATAGTAGAAAAACTACCAAAAGGAACACCGGCATTGTGTAAAATATGAGACATCAAACTTACAACAGTAGTTTTACCTTTTGTACCAGTAACACCAATAATCACCATATTTTTTTGTCTAAATCCCAATATAAACTTGCCAAGATACACAAAAAATATATCTTTTATATCACGAACAATTTTAAACACTTTATTTAACAATTTATGTATAAATTTCATAAAATTAAATTGCCATTTATTAAAAGGATTTAGATACTATAATTATAGCAAAAAACTACAATAAAATCAACCTTTGTATACCAATACAAAATCACAATATTCTAATTTACTTCAAAATACACATTACCTATTTTGGATTATTTTAACACTTAACATACACTAATACTGATATATTCAGATACAAAATATCCAAATATATAAAATGATGTAAATCACTATTTATAAAAATTATAGTATCTTATTGTATTAAAATATGATATATGATAAAATAAACAAATAAAATAAAAGAAACAAAATAAGAAATAAAACAAGAAAAACAAATAAAAAATAAGAAAAAGCAAAATAAGACAATAAACTGCAATAGATTTTATCAGGGGTTTTGGTTACTCCTGTGGAAAACTTACAGGGGTTTGACCCCTGTAAATAGATACTGGAAAATAGAAACCAATAAATAAACAATAAAACAAAAGAAACAAAATAAGAAAAACAAAAAATACTATGAAATTCGAATTGCATTCAAATTTTAAGCCAACTGGTGATCAACCAGAAGCTATACAAAAATTATGTCAAAACATCAAAAATGGCGTTAAACACCAAGTCCTTTTAGGTATAACAGGTTCAGGAAAAACTTATACTTTGGCAAATGTTATAAATAAAATCCAAAAACCTGTTCTAATTTTATCACCGAATAAAACCCTTGCCACTCAATTATATCAAGAATTCCAACAATTTTTTCCCAATAATTTCGTAGGATTTTTTATTAGTTATTATGACTATTACCAGCCAGAAGCTTATATTCCTACCACTGACACCTATATTGCCAAAGATGCCAAAATAAATAAATACATAGACGAACTTCGGGTAAATGCTGTTTCAAATCTAATTTCGCGAAATGATATAATTATTGTTGCATCAGTTTCTGCTATATATGGAATTGGCGATTTATCAATTTATGAAAAAGCCAAATTAATACTACAAATAGGAGATAAAATAAAAAGACAAGAATTAAATCAAAAATTAGTAAGTCTTCAGTATAAAAACCAAAATATAGATCCAGAATCTGGATGTTTTAGATGACGTGAAAATACAATAGAAATTTTTT
>CAYOES010000025.1:0-6598 GCA_964403105.1 uncultured Candidatus Saccharibacteria bacterium | reverse complement strand
GATATACTACACCTCCTAATATAGCTAATATAACAATAACTATCATTAGCTCTACTAGAGTGAAACTATATACTATTTTATTATTATTTAATCTTTTCTTGTTCATATTTTACATTTAATCTACTTTATTTATATTGTGTGTTTTTTAATTTATTTTACTTCTATCAATGTATTTGTTAATTTATTGTAATTATATCATAATATATGGGGGTTTGCAACTATTCAGCAGAACTTGTAGTAATTAGTGATTTAGAATTGTAAATTAGAAAAATACAAAGACAATGGGATAAAAAATAGTTTCTTAATCTGTATAAATCTGCATATTGATCTTAGTATATTTATCCAAATAAAGTCTTGTGGCTGCGGGACCTGGATTCGGACCAGGATAACGAACTTCAAAGGCTCGCGTCCTACCATTAGACGATCCCGCAAAACCAATACAAAAAAATATTATCATATTTTCTTATATTCTGCAAATATCTTATAATATTAAAGGGGTCTAAACCCCGTAAATATATATTTTATTATTCTACTTGTTTTAAATATTTATTAGTTGCCAATATACTAGAAACAACACCCAACAAAACACCAAACACTAATTGCGCCAAAAAAATAAGCAACATATGAGAAACAAAATATTTAGTAATACTTACAAAACCTAAAAATTTATCTATTTTGCTACCAAAAATAAATATAATTGGAATATACAAAATAAATGAAACAACACTGGCAATTGCTCCATATAGTATACCTTCCACTATAAAAGGTCCACGAATAAATCAATTCGAACCTCCCACCAAATTCATAATTTTTAATTCTTCTCCTACACTATGAATAGCCATACGAATTGTATTAAAGGCCACCACAATAGCAACGCTACTTAAAATAACAGTTAATATTATTGTGCTAGTTTTTAAACCAAAAGACAAACTATTTGCCCTATCTACTAACAATTTATTTTCTGTAAAATCAACACTTAATAATTTATCTTTGAACAAAGAATTCTCTATATAACTAATAATCGGCGTGTAATCTCCGGGTTTTTTAGCTTTGATATTCAAAGAAGCAGACAAAGGATTATCGCCTATTTCCTCGAGAGTTTGTATAATAATTTGATCTTTAGCTGATTGTTCTTTAAAATCTTGCAAGGCTTTTTCCCGAGAAGTATATTCTACTTTGGCAACTGTATCCAATTTAGTTAGTTCCTCCTGTATTTTCAAAATATCTACTTCTGATACATCTGTCTTAAAATAAATACTAACATCTACTTTGTTCTGAATTTCTTTTACAAAAGCATTTGACCCATAATTCAAAAGCAATGTACCAGTCAAAAGCATTACACTCAAAACCATCGTAATAATTGTCGCTATTGACAACCAGCTATTTCTTTTAAAATTATCATAGCCAGATTTAAAAATTCTTTTTACATTTGTAGAAAATGAAATTTCCATAACATAATAATTAAAAAACTATTAAATTTTTATTTAACATTTTTCAATTTCCATTTGTTTATTATTCTATTGATAATTCGTTTAATGAAAATTGCTAAATATTAATTGTCAGATGTTTAGCCCTTGGTTAAAGAATATATTTACCATTTTGTTCATCGCGTACAATACAACCATTTTCCAAAGTTATTACCCTCCGACCCAAAGTATTAACAATCTCTTTTTCGTGAGTAGCAAACACAACTGTTGTACCCAATTCATTAATTTTAATCAAAAGCCTAACAATATCTCACTTATTAATAGGATCCAAATTACCAGTGGGTTCATCAGCAAGCAATAAATCTGGTTTCTGAATAATAGCACGTGCTATAGCCACTCTTTGTTTTTCTCCAGCTGACAATTGATAGGGAAAATTATTTGCCTTATCTTTAAGTCCAACCAAATTTAAAACCTCAGGCACTTCTTCTTGAATTTCTTCATCACTCAAACCAATAGACTCCAAAACAAAAGCTACATTTTCAAAAGCTGTTTTATGACTCAAAAGTTTAAATTCTTGAAATACCACTCCTATTTTTCTTCTCAACATAGTTAATCCCATACAATTCATTTTAGTAACATCTTTCCCTGAAAAAATAATTCTACCTTTGGTTGGTTTTTCTTCTCCAATAATTAGTTTTAACAAAGTAGTTTTGCCTACTCCTGATTTTCCCACCAAAGACACAAACTCATTATTATCTATTTCAAAAGAAACATTGTCCAAAATTAATGTTTCGTTATATATTTTAGTAACATTTTTACAATATAATAAAGACATAATCAACAAATTTAAAATTATTTTCTAATTTATTCTCGACAACAATCCAAAATATGTTTAACAATATCCCCCATTTTACCCAATAAATCAATTTTCCCTTTTTTGGTTTCTATATTTGTTTCATCCATTGTGTCATCTTTTAATACGTCTTGAACATCAATAATATTTAAATTCAAACCTCAAAACATAGAATACAATTTATAAGATTTTTGAAACAAATCTTCTGCTTTCTCTTTTTCTCCATTATTTAACATTTTGGTGCCAACTTCCATTAAACGCATTGAAGCAGACAATAGATGTTTTGAAATACACCATACTTCACCATCTTTATTTTTTACAATTTTTGACATTAAAGTTTTTCTAATATCTCGCGATTCATTTAACATATCCAAATAAACAGTTTTGTTTGTTTTGCTATAAGTAAAAAATAAATGTTCTTCTATGGCAATTAAATTCATAATAGCCAAAGATAGATCCTCGTCAGAAGACAAGTCTAATTTATTATCTTTTTTCAAATCATTTAATTTTTTAAGTAATTCATCAGAATTTAATATGCTCATATTATTAGTTTATTATACAGTTTATTATACTAATAACGACAAGGTATGTATTACATATTTATTTTATTATTAGCAGAGTATAAAATTTATTATAATACTAGCAATAGTTAACAACAATATAGGTATAACTACTTTTTGATAATAAAATAAAACCTTACCATTATTATATTGCTTAATTAGTTTATCCAACCATATTCCCAATGATAACAAAATCATACCTATTATACTACTAAACAACAATTTATCAAAAAATCAGATCTTATTGTGTATATTACCAGTAATTCCTAACAATTTTAAGGGTATAAAAGTAATAGTATAATAAATTATCAACCAAACGCCCTTACGAACAAAACTATAAGAACTTTGTTTATAAAATTTAAATTTATTAGCCAATCAATTGTCAGTTATCACAGATAAAGCTAACAAGAAAGCACCAATCCATAATCCAGTTACCAAATCATCAATACCCAAATAACGACATAGCCCCACACCCGCTCCTATAGCTACTGTACAAACTGGACACTGCGCTCAAACAATATAAGGCACAAAATATCCGATTAGCAAAATGGTTATAATCAAAAGTATTTTATGTATAACATTCATTATTATTTTTTTTCTAATTCTTTTTTTATAATCTCTGACCTATTAAAAAAATCTAATCACCATTTCATTTCTTGTATCAATTTATTTTTGTCTTTAGAAATACGTTTTAGATATCGCTGATATGGATCTAAATATTGATCCAAAGCCAATTGCTTTTTCTGTTTAGCAATTTTTTGTATATTCTTTTTAATTTCTTCTGGAGTTTGTTTACTCGATATATCTTTTACTTTCAAATGCGTATTAACTTGTTTATATGGATTTACTTCTTGGTAAAAAAAGTCCCAAAGTAAATTTTTTATACGTTTATTATCATAATCATAATCATTAATTTTACCACTTTCTAACAGATGTTTAAAATACCGTAGATCAGATATCAAACAAATAGGAATAGTTGTTTGGCTTTTTGTTTTTTTGATTTTATCTTCATATATTGCCAAAGATCAATTGTCTAAAACATCTTTTTGATTTCAAGAAGGCTTTTTCTTTTTAAATTTTTCTTTATAATATTGCTCTTTACAATATTCCTCTTCTTGTTCTTCCATTTTTGCTATAAATTGTTCATAATCTTCCATAATTAAAATAAAATTGTATTTTTATTAAACCAAAGGGTATATATATTTATACTATCACAAAATAAATTATTTTTCAATCAAATTTCAAGGGATATCATCACTATCTTTAAAAGTAAACCCAGCTGCATTATAATGTCCACCACCACCATATTTTTTTGCTATTAAAGATACATCAATAGTACCATCACCTCGTAAACTCACTCAAATTGTATGTCCTGTTTGACTTCAAATTATTCCTATATGAATTCCATTTTTTGTCAATTCGTGTCCAATTTCTGAATTTAAAATTGGAGAATTTACTGCCAATGATATTTCATTTTCAAACATTACCTTATCAGCTGTTTTAATTAATCGTTTTACAATAGACTGCATATACATCAATATAGTATGCCCATTATTAATAATTATCTGCCTTTTGCTTTTATCTTCTAAATCCTTGGCTATTTTATTCCAATTATCAAAAGTCATTTCTTGTATTGCTAAATATGCTAATATCTCGTGAGAATTTTTGTATGTTCATTTTCATAAATCACCATCTTCTACATATTTTAATATCTTTGGCATTTTGCTATGTGGAAAAAAATATTTAAAAGCCAAAACTGACGCACAATGTGATACATCAAACATATATTCATAACCCAGCTTGACTATATCTTCTTGAGAAATATGATGATCAATAATTATAACTTTTCTATTATTGCTTAGTATTTGCTCCATAATATCCTTAGCAAAACAAACATCAATAAAATATATTTCTTTATCTTGCAACAATAATAACAAATCATTAGATATATTCGGTTGGCAAGATACTCCGTAATAAAAAGCCTCATTGCCAAATTTTTTATATGCCACTCAGGCGCCACTAAATCCGTCCAAACAATTACCATGATATATTACTACTTTATCTTGAACAATATTTCTAAACATTTTAAATTTTTAGTCATATATTTATTATTAATCATATATCTATCAAATGTTCCAATATAACTTCTAAATTATTTTTAAAATGATACACAATATGTATCCACAACAAATTGTAATCCTTGATCAGATCCTAATAATTGATAAAATAATTTACCATCTGCCATATCTTTTAGCTCAAACAAACAGTCTCCGCCATGGCCATCTATATCTACTCTATAATGACATTTATTTTGCTCCAAACCATAAATTTTAAACACAATAGATTCCCCCCTTGAACCTACTGCTTTCTGAACAGATGCACCACATACTTTAAATTGTTCTAAAAAACACTTAAAAAAATCAGCATTGGAATTTATATCTGAATCTGTATTAGTGCAATCTACAAAACCCTCGCTATTGGTTGTGGTAGATGATGTATCCAAAGATCCTGTTTGAATGGTTGAAGTATTTTCTTTGTTTATAAATGGTACAGTAATATTTGTAATATTGGCTATTGTTTTTATGTCATTATTTTGTTTTATACTCATAAACATCATTAATCCACCACAGATCAAAAGCCCAATTGTCAATAAAATTTTAAATCAATTATTCATAATATTAATTTTTATTATTTATAAATTAAATTTGAGTTTTAAAAACTCATTTTTTAGACATAAAATATCTTATCAATATTGCTACCAATGCCCCAATAAATGTTGCTATATTTGCTCATAAATATCTATTCAATGCAAATATATTATACGGTAACAAAAAGGCCGTTATTATATTGTTTATACACAGAGTCAACATACTAACAATAACAAATTGTACAAACTGAATATTGCGTTTTTCTATTGCCAAACTTTTAAATGTCCAACCTTTATTTAACATAAAACTAACCAATACTCCACATAAAAAAGTAAAAGATCTTATACCAATAAATGTTCAGCCAGAGGTAATACCCGTAACAAACATAAAAATATTCAATAACCCAAAATCAACCAATGTATTAAGCACTCCGACAACACTAAAACGAATAAACTCAAAATGTAAAAAATAGTTTATAAAATTTATGAATTTGCTCCAGATTTTATGTATCATTGTATTACTTTATTAGTTATTGTCTTTTCTTTCTATTCTATCATCTGATTGTGATTTGTCTTTATCACTTTTGTCATTATTATCATCATTATTTACATCTAAAGAATTATTAGTGTCTAAAAATGAGAGAAAATCATCGTTATCTTCGGTATTGGAATCTTCATCTTCATCCTCATCCTCTCTAGCAATTCTATATCTTGATTGTATTTCATTTTCCACTTCCAATCTCGGACGACAATATCTTTGTCTTGACAATGTTTTTATCTCTGTTTTATAAGATTGCTCTGGGGCTTCTGGTTTAATAGTTTGAATATTAAAAGGTCTTGCTGGATGTCCATCAATCATAAGTTTAATATACGCATTATAATTAGCAATATTCATCAAATCACTGGCACTAAATACTGGGACCATATATTTTGCTAAATATTCTGCATCTTGAGCACTTACTCTAAATGAAACAAGCGTACCAACATTACCAAAAGCTGACTCACGAATTTTCTCCTCCAATTGGGCAATATATTGGTGCGCCAAAGTCAAAATTAAATGATATTTTCGAGCTTCTGATAAAATTGTTGGAATATTTTTAGTAGTAAAATT
>CAYOES010000024.1:0-6612 GCA_964403105.1 uncultured Candidatus Saccharibacteria bacterium | reverse complement strand
GAAAAAGAAGAAAAAGAATTTTTGGATAGTTATGATCATTTTTTGAAAGAAGATTAATTTTATATTATGAATTTTAAAATTCCAACAATTATTATTAAAATTGTTCAAGAAATAAAACAACAAGGATTTGAGTGTTATTTGGTAGGGGGATGTGTGCGTGATTTATTGTTGGAAGCCAAGCCTAATGATTGAGATATTACTACAAATGCTAAGCCAGAAGAAATTCAAAAAATTTTTTCTCAATCAATTTATGAGAATCAATTTGGCACAGTGGGAATATTAACAGGAGTTTCAGAAAATACTTTAAAAATTGTTGAAGTTACTACTTTTAGATTAGAAGGTCGTTATTCAGACAAAAGGCACCCAGATGATATTAAATTTGCCACAACTTTACAAGAAGATTTGTCGCGACGTGATTTTACTATAAATGCTTTGGCGCTGGATATTGATTTAACACATATAAAAATCAATACAGACAAATTAGTAACCCCACTATCAGTAAAGTGTCAGTTGATTGATTTGTTTAATGGTCGGGATGATCTAAAAAAGGGAATTATTCGAGCAGTAGGCGATCCAGATAAAAGATTTGACGAAGATGCTTTAAGGTTAATAAAAACTGTTAGGTGTGCTACACAGTTATCTTTTATGATTGAACAAAATACTTTAGAGTCATTAAAAAGGAAGGCTGGTAATTTACAATTTATTGCTTTGGAAAGAATTCGTGATGAACTAATCAAAATTATTATGACGCCCAATGCTGCTGATGGAGTTCGGTTATTACAAAATCTCGGATTGCTTGATTATGTTATTCCTGAACTTATTCAGACTATAGGTGTAGCCCAAAATAGACATCATATTTATACGGTTTGAGAGCACTTGTTAAAGTCTTTGGATTATTCAGCAAAAGAAAATTATAGTTTAGAAGTGCGATTGGCGGCTTTATTGCATGATATAGGTAAGCCTCAAACTAAACAGGGAGAGGGAGTAAATGCTACATTTTTAAATCATGAGATAGCGAGTGCCAAAATGGCTAAACATATTTTAAATAGATTACATTTCCCAAATTATATTTTAGATAAAGTAGTTTTGTTGGTAAGATATCATATGTTTTTTTATGATCCCGAAATAAGCACTGATGCTTCTCTAAGAAGACTATTAGTAAAAGTTGGCAAAGATAATATTGAAGATCTAGCTAAGTTACGAGAAGCCGATAGAATTGGCTCAGGGTGTCCAAAAGCTTTACCATTTAGATTGAGACATTTTATGTTTCGAATAGAAAAAATTTTGAAAGATTTACAAGGAGAAACACCAAGTTTAAAAATGTTAAAAGTAAATGGTAATGATTTAATGCAAAATATTGATATAGAACCAGGACCAAAATTAGGATTTATTTTGAATATTTTATTAGAAGAAGTTTTGGATGATATTTCTAAAAATACAAAGGAATATTTATTACAAAAAGCCAAAGAATTGAATAACAAAGATATACAAGAACTAAAAGAATTGTCTGAAAAAGCCCGAGATAGATATAATCAAATATTGAACGAAGAAGAAGCTGAAATAAAAAGAAAATATTATGTATAAATGTGTAAGTAATAAGTTACAGATAAAGTTTTAGAATATAATATTTTTTCTTTTTTTGATTTTGAATAAATATGAGTTTTTAAAAAGAAGCCAAGAGCGGGGTATGGGATAATGGTAGTCCACTGGCTTCGGGAGTCAGTAGTTTCGGTTCAAATCCGAATGCCCCGACAAATCTAAACATAGTTGAGTCTATTAGCAATTTAATGATAATAGGTAAATTATAATTCCAAAAGTAAAAATATCTGATAAATTACTTTGCTGGGATTTTTTATTTATATGATTATTTTTTTAGTTAGTTTGAGTAGTTAATGTTTAGTGTGTTTTGTATGATAATGAATTTGTGTTTTATTTTTAAATTGTGTTTTATTTTAAAAATTTTAGTTTTTTTGTTAGTAAGTAACCATTTATTGGATATTAAGGGCATTTTCATAATGGATTATTTCATAATTATCGGGATAAAAATAAACAGCTATTAAATCTAATCGTCAATCTACATATTCTGGATATTTATGTATTTTTAAATAAGTATTAATAGCTCGTAGAAGTCGTTTTTGTTTGGTAATAGTGAATTCTTCTTCTGGTAGTATAGGAGGATTTGTATTTTGGGCAACATTAGCATTAAATTGTCGAGATTTTACTTCTATAAATATAATTATTTTGTGATATTTAGCAACAATATCAATCTCACCATAGTTTAATCTAAAATTTGTGTCTAAAATTTTGTATTTTTTAGATTTTAAATATTTTTGCGTAAGGCTCTCTCCTAATTTTCCCAATTCTAAAGACATATAGCAAAATTTTAAATATTGTGATATAATTATTATAGCATAAAAAAGCTTAATTTACTATAATGAGAGTTATCGCAGATTTTCATATTCATACAAAATATGCTAGAGCTACTAGTCAGGATATGGATTTGGAACATATTGCTGATTTTGCTGATAAAAAGGGTATTAATATTATTGGTACTGGAGATTTTACTCATCCAATGTGGTTCAAAGAGTTATCTAATAAATTAGAAGAGGCAGAGTCAGGTTTATATAAATTAAAAAACAGCAATACAAAAGTAAGATTTGTTTTGTCTTCGGAAATAAGTAATATTTATACTAAAAATAATAGATGTAGGAAAATTCATAGTGTTATTTTGATGCCGAATTTGCAAAGTGTCGAAGAATTTAATAGAAGATTATCTTTTCGGGGTAATCTAAACGCTGATGGTAGGCCGATTATTGGCATGGATGCCAAAGATCTTTTAGAATTAAGTTTAGAAGTAGATAAACAATCAATTTTTATTCCAGCACATATTTGAACTCCCTGATTTTCTTTGTTTGGCTCTATGTCAGGATTTGATACAATAGAAGATTGTTTTGAGGAGTTGACTCCTTATGTTAAAATCTGTGAAACGGGTTTATCCTCAGATCCTTTAATGAATTGGAGATTATCACAATTGGATAATATCACATTGGTATCCAATTCAGATAGTCATTCTTTGGAGAAATTGGGCAGGGAAGCCAATGTATTTGATATTGACGATGTGTCTTACAATGCGTTATATAATGTTTTAACTAATAAAGATGCTCGTAGATTTTTGTATACTATTGAATTTTATCCAGAGGAAGGTAAATATCATTATAACGGGCATAGATTATGTAAAGTAAATTTATCGCCAACAGAATCTAAAAAAATAAATAATATTTGCCCAGTGTGTCATAAAAAATTAACAATAGGAGTATTACATAGAGTAGAAGATTTGGCTGATAGGAGTGAAGATGAAGATAGACAATTTGGTGTTATTCCTTTTAAATCTTTGATACCTTTAAAAGAAATTATTGCTGATTATTATGAAGTAAAATCAGCTTCAAAAAAAGTGGATACTTTATATGATTTAATGCTACACCAATATGGCACAGAGTTTAATATTTTACTTGATATTTCTTTGGGGCAAATGCAACAAGATGGGTTTAAAGATATTGGGCAATATATTGATAAAGTTCGAAAAGGAGAAGTAGAAAAGATACCCGGGTATGATGGAGAATATGGAGTTATACATATTAAAAAGCAAACATCATCAAATGTTCAAAATTTATTTACAACATAAATATATTTAAAATATCATATATGTTTTTACTTTATTTTTTTAAAAAAATTGGGTGGATGATTATATCTACTTTAAAGCATTGGTATATTGATAGCTTTTATTTTGTATATAATATGTTTATCAAACTAATTAAAAAATTGGATCGCAAGTGAGCTTTAAAAATAACTTTACAACATTTTTTTCAGCCTTTATATCAAGATTATACTTGGAGTGGTTATATAATGGGTGTGGGATTTAGATTATTTAGAGTAATTTTATCAAGTATTACTTATTTTATCATTTTTGTTGTCTTTTTGGCTGTTTATGGGTTATGGTGTTTGTTGCCCTTATTTATTTTTAATACTTTTAAATAGTAATATGAGTTTAATAAATTTAAAGAATAAAAAGATAGTTTATACTGACGAGAGATTAAATTTTCCACTATGACAAAATATTATTTTGCGTATTGGATTTTTTGTGTTCTTAATGATTTCGGGGATTTGTGGGTTAGTCTTATTAAATTCAGATTTAAAAGGTATTGGTATAATAATTTTGATTATTATTATAAATTATATTATAACAATATCTCGGCCCGAAGAAACTATTACTCTTGATACATTTAACAAAGATATTATAAAGATCGATTCTTATATAAGCGAACAAAATAAAAATTTAGTTCTGAATACTTTTTTGGATTGTTTAGTTAAAAAAACTGATTTTTATTTAGAGATATTTTATAAACTAATTCAAGATCCTAATATATCCAAAAGTTTACAGAAAATTGATATTGATGTTGTAAAATTAAGAGAAGATATATTAGATCAATTAAAAATACCAATAAATACTTTGATACGAAAAGAAGATATCAGTAATTATATGAGTTTAGCGTTTATTGAAGCCATTGGCTTGCGAGAAAATTATATATCAAAACGGGCATTATTTTTGGCATTATTTCAAGATGATTATAGTAATATTTTTAAACTTAAATGTAAATTTCAGATAGATAAAAAAGATTTATATAATGCTTTGATTTTATCTAGTATACCCGTACCCAAACCAGAAGAATTGTCAATAGGTGTAGGAGACTTTGTAAGATTGAGAATGAAATATGGTTATAGGTTTAAAGTAAATAGATCATGAACTGCTAGGCCAACAGATTATTTAGACGAAGTGGGTATTGATTTAACAGATCTGGCTTCTAAAATGAAATTGGGATTTTTGGTAGGTCACGAACAAGAATTTGATTCTTTGATGAATGTTTTAGCACGCCCCGGACGCAACAATGTATTATTGGTAGGGGAGCCTGGCACAGGCAAAGAAACAATGGTGGCGAATTTGGCTATTAAAATTATAAAAGATGAAGTGCCAGGAAATTTATTTGACAAAAGACTTGTTGCTCTAAATATTGGCAATGTAACTAGTGGTGCTAATAATGTAGGTGAATTACAAAATAGATTTCAGAAACTTGCCAAAGAAATGTTAGAAGCAGGGAATATTGTTTTATATATTCCGAATATTTATACTTTGAAACAAACCAATGTAGAAGGTGCAGGGATTAATGCTGCAGATTTGTTAAAACCAATATTTCAATCTGGGCTTGTTCCTGTAATTGGCACGGCTACTGAGCAGGAATATAGAAGACTACTAGATACAGATGTGGAATTTGCAGGTATGTTTGAAATTATTCGATTGCAAGAAATATCAGAAGATGAGGCAATACAAATTTTGAGCTACGAGGCTTTAAGTTTGGAAAAACAATATAGAATAGTTATCTCTTATAAAGCTATTAAAAGAGCGGTATTTTTGTCTAAAAGATATTTACGTGATAAATTGTTACCTGCTTCTGCTACTGATTTATTAAGAGAAACAGTTGTATATATAAAATCTATTGGTAAAAAGATAGTGTCCGAAGATGATATAATTGATATGGTGGAGGCGAAAACTCGAATTCCTATGGCCAATGTTACAAAACAAGAAGCAGAACAATTATTAAATTTAGAAGACAAATTACATCAAAGAATGATTGATCAAGAAGAAGCTATAAAATCAGTTGCTGAAGCGTTACGAGAATATAGAGCAGGTTTGTCGAATAAATCAGGACCCATTGCTTCGTTTTTGTTTGTTGGTCCAACAGGTGTAGGAAAAACAGAATTAGCAAAAAGTCTTGCTGTTATCTATTTTGGTAGCGAATCTAAAATGATCCGTTTTGATATGACAGAATATCAAGATGTTGAAAGCGTTCAAAGATTTATTGGAAGTCCAGATGGCGAAAAATTAGGCGCATTGACCGAAGCTGTAAGAATACACCCTTTTTCTTTAATTTTACTTGATGAATTTGAAAAAGCTTCACAAAATATTATGAATTTATTTTTGCAAGTTTTTGACGATGGTAGACTAACCGATAGTACAAATAGAGTGATTGATTTTAGCAATACTATTATTATTGCTACTTCCAATGCTTTATCATCTTTTATAAAAGAAGAATTAGATAAAGGCACTGAATATAAACAATTATCAGAGCAAATTAAATTGAAATTAACTTCTGTATATACCCCTGAAATGTTAAATCGATTTAGCAAAATTTTAGTTTTTAAACCTTTGTCACCAGACGACATTTTGGAAATTACAAAATTACAAATTAAAAATTTGGCTGAACAAATATTTAATGACAAAGAGATCAAGCTTAGTGTATCTGATAGTGCGATTGCAGAATTGGCTAGACTTGGTTTTGATCCAGTATTTGGAGCTAGACCTTTGCAGGGAGTAATTCGTGAAAAAATAAAATCCGAAATAGCTAATAAAATTTTGAAACAAGAATTAGTTAGTGGCGATGAAATAATAATAGATTTTCAAAATAACGAATTTACATATACTAAAATTAAAATATTTTAATCTCATACTATGTTTAATTATTCTAATCATTCAAAAAAGTATTATGTATATATATTTAT
>CAYOES010000023.1:0-6913 GCA_964403105.1 uncultured Candidatus Saccharibacteria bacterium | reverse complement strand
AAACAATATTTATGAGAATTTCACATTCATTGTTAGAGACATATAAACAATGTCCGTATAAATATAAATTATTAGTAATTGATAAATTACAAGAGCCCAAAAATCAAGACGCTGTTTTTGGTTCTTTTATTCATTTAATTTTACACTGGTTTTATAATAACCATCCTAAGTTTATGTCTTTAGAGGAATTGTTAGCTTATTATGAACAAAAATGAGATGACTTGAGGTATATCGATTTTTTTACTAAAAAAGAAACAAAATTAGATGATAGATATTTTCAAGATGGGAAATTAATACTGACTAATTTTTATAATACTAATAAGCCAAATGGTTTTTGTGATTATGCAGTTTTGGATTTAGAAAAAAGATTTGAGGTTGTATTACAAGATAAAAAAAATGAATTACATATTTTGTCAGGAATTATTGATAGGATAGATAAAATTGATGATAAAGGTTACGAGCTTATTGATTACAAGACTAATAAATCACTCCCCTCTTTGGCAGAAGTAACAAGAAACCCGCAATTAAATTTGTATGCTTTAGGAATAAAACAAATGTGGCCATATATTGATATAAGTCAAGTAAAGTTTAGTTTGTATTTTTTGAAATTTAACGAAAAAATTACAATTAACAAAAAAGAAGAAGATCTAAAAAAAGTCAAGGATAGTTTGTTAAAAGACATAGAAAAAATTCAAAAAACTAAAGAATTTAACCCTAAGCCATCTCCTTTATGTAATTGGTGTGGATTTAAAGATAGATGCCCAGTTTTTAAAGAAAAGTATCAAAATAATGACATAAATAATATTAAAAACCAGGAAGAAATAGCCAAATTAATAGATCAGTATTTTGACTTGGAAGATCAAAAAAGAGGGCTAGAAAGGCAAATTAAGGGCCTTAAAAGCGAAATTGATGCTTATTGTCAGGCTAATAATATAAGTAGGGTTTATGGAAAACAGGGGTATTTTACCAGAGAATCCTTGGACGAAGAAACTTATGATTGAATTAAAGTAAGAGAACTGTTACGACCTCTTAAAAAATGGAATAAGTTATTAACTGTACAAAAAGAAAAATTAGATGAGGTATTAAAAGAAATACCTGAAGATATTAGAATAGAAATTGAACGCACTAAAACTACTAAGAAAACAACAAAAATTATTCAGGCTACTCACTATAAAGATTTATCTCCTTTTCAAAATGGTGATGTAAAAGATAATAAAGAGGGGTTAAAATTGGAAGCAGAAGATTCATTATTGGAAGCCTAAAATAACCTTGTGTTTTTTATTTATTAAATAAATTTTTTAACAGGTGTTTGAGCCCTGTTGTATCAGGAGATGGTTTGGATTTAGTATGGATTGATTTATTTTCTTTGTTTGATTCTTTGGTTATATTTTTTGATTCTTTGGTTATATTTTGAGAATTAGATATATTTTGTTGATTAGATAACAAGATATTGTTATTTGTATTAAAATTAGAATTATTGTTTTGTAGAGTAGATATTGATGGTTGAGTATTTTGTTGTTGGGTTTTAAGTCAGGTAAAACATTTCTCGCAATAAATTGGGCGTGTGGGGTCTGGTTGAAACGGAACTAATGTTTTTGTACCACATCTTGAGCAAGTTGCTTGTCAATATTCTGTTTGACTACGAGGAGTTGGTTTATTGTTAGATGGAACAAATTCCAGGGCGCTTCATTTTTTTATATATTCTTCTACATTTTCTCTAGGTGTGCTATATAGATTATGACAGTTATCAATAATTTCTGTACGAAATGTCTCTTTACTTGGAGCCAATGGACCTAATTCTCTTGCCATAAATGGTCTTGCTGGCATATTATCTATCATCATTTTTATATAAAAATAATAACTTGGAAGATTAATTAAATCTTGAGCATGAATTTCTGGCTCAAATTCTTTTTCTAAAAATAAAGCATCTTCAATACCAATACGAAAAGAAATTAGGTTGCCAACATTACCAAATACGGCATCTTTGACTGTATCATCTAATTGATTTATATATTGATGAGCTAAAATTAAGTTTAGTTTGTATTTTCTGGCTTCTGATAATATATTAGCAAAAGATTCGGTAGAAAATGTTTGGAATTCATCAATATATAAATAAAAAGGATCTCGTGTTTCTGTAGATACATCTGCTCGAGACATAGCTGCCAGTTGAATTTTGGTAATAATTAAAGCTCCAAGTAAAGCACTATTTTCCTCTCCTGTTAGCCCTTTAGACAAATTTACAATCAAAATTTTTTTCTCATCCATAATTTTTCGCATATCAATTTTGGTATCGACTTGTCCAATAATATTTCTGATCAACGGATTTGAAATAAATTGTCCTACTTTGTTTTGAATAGGAGCAATAGCTTCGGTTTGAAATTTTTCGTTATACTTATCAAATTCACTATATCAAAAAGATTTTACTACAGCATCAGTGACATGATTTAATACTGTTTTGCGATAATGTTTATCAGAAAGCATACGGTTAATAGAAAGTAAAGTAGCACCCGGATATTCTAATAATGCTAAGATTGTATTGCTTAGAATGTATTCCATACGTGCAGATCAAACATCTGGCCATATTTTTTTGAATACTGACATTAGTCCTGATTTTACAATATGGCGCATTTCTGGACTGACTTCTTCAATAATATTAAAAGCTACTGGCCAATCAATATCAGATGGGTTTATATAGACAACATCTTTTATTCGGTCTCGAGGAATATAATCTAATAATTTTTCTGCAAACTCGCCATGGGGATCAATCAAACCAACCCCCCGCCCTTTGATAATATCAGAATAGCACATATTCTCCATTAAAGTGGATTTACCTGATCCAGCTTTGCCAATTATATAACAGTGATAAAGACGATCTTGTTGAGTGATGCCAAATTGGACTGGGTTACCACGAAAATTAGTAGTGCCCAAAAGCGTTATTTCTTTGTTATTATTGTTTGCCATAAAAAATTTTAATTAAGATGATTTTTTAATTAAGGAATATATGGTAAGTTGGGAGGAGGAGATCCTGGACGATTTTTTTTCATTACTACAGAAGATAGATATATATTTTGAAATGGAAAATGAAATATAGAAGCTAATTCTTTAGAACTTATAATAATTTCTTTTTCAGATGGTTTTCTATTGATAGCTTTTTGAAACATTTGACGAGATATTTGAGTGGGGATATAAGGGAAAATTTTGTTGCGTATTTTTGTTTTCATTTTAACTAAGGGCGCATCATTTTTGATTTCTTCTATAGAATTGCCACAAGGATTATTGAATTGTTTGAGAAACATTTCTAAACTTGTAGTAACAGAATTGGAAAAATCAGTTGGGCGACTAATATAATTTAAACGAATACTTGATTTATAGTTAGTACCGCTGATTTTTTTTTCAATATTTTTGATAGTTGCTTGTTCGGTATCTGTGGGAGTTTTGGGTGTGGATACTGTTGTAGTTGTCGGGGCAGAAGTTATTACAGAGGTAATGGCACTATTGAGTGAGTCCCCTATTGATTTTGTTAATATACGTCCAACAGATTCTGGTTTTTGCGGTGCTGCTTTACCTATTAAAGGATTATAAATTGATTGGGCTTCAAAATCTCAATCTGTTTTTTCTTTGTCGTTTAAATTACGAATAATACATTGTACAGAAATAATATCGTCTGGACGAATGCGATTAAAAATTTCTATTATTACTGATAATGGATCGTAAGAATTAGGCTCAATAATATTGTCTGTTATATTACTACTTTTTAGTTTCTCTTGTGTTTTAATGTTGTAAAAATTCTCATAAGTTAAAAGAGGAAATGGATTACCTTTTTTATATTTATATTCTTTGCTTCAAAAACTAAACTCATTGTTAGGAACATTTGGTGGTATACGTGAAAAATAATCATTAACTTGTACTAATTCAACATTAGGGTATTGAGAATGCAAAATAATTGCTATTAGATCTTGTGCTTTTTCAGGCATGCGAATAAAATATTTTAACTGATTGTCTATTCCAACAATTTCACAAGATATATTTTGATCTTCCTCTAATTTAATATTTTTTAGGTTATCAAAAAAAAGCTCCATAAACCGCAAGGGCTTAAGACAAGCTTCTTCAGAAAATAAAAGCTGTAAACAAATAAAATTAGATTCTTTTTTTCTTAATTCTTTTAAATATAATTTTAATAAGTCACGAAAAATATTAAATAAAATTAGCGGCAAGATGATTCATCAAAACTCTCGAAATATACCTATTATTATTCTCCAAATAGTCATAAAGATTGTGTAAAATTGAGACATAATTTGGCTGTTTAATATTGTCAAATGTGCTTAAACATTAGGCATTTAAAATTTTATATTCTTCTTTGTCTTGTGTGTTTTGAGTGGGTTTAGGTGTTGGTGTAGAAGTGAGATCAGTATTTTGTTTTTGAAGTACAGATTTAGATAGAATATATTTGTTGTCTTGGGTTTTTTGGAATAGTTTTTTATCACTTAAACTTAGATGAATAGTGCTATCTTTTACTATTCTTTGTTTATGGGCGACTTGACTAATTTCGTATTCTGATAAAGGGCTGTTGGATGCTTGCAAAATATTAATAATAACATCTTTTATAGCTCCTTTGGTATAACCTCATTCTTGTAGAGCATATTGACCATGACCAATTAGAGTAAATCTGTTATCTTTGATTAGTTCATTATGAACTGTTTGAATATTTATATTTTTTTTCTTGGTAGCAATAGAATTAGATTCTTTTACTAATGTAGGGAATTCGTATGATTGTATTAGTTTGGCGAGATCTCTAAAATGAATAGGTTTTTTGATGTAGTATTTCATTAAGAAATATGCCTTGTCTTTGGCGCTATAAGGACGAATATTTGACCAAGAAATTAAACCATATTCACCGATTGGATTTTTATAAATTTTATTGTTGATAGATAAAATATTTTCTAGGATTTTGCTATTTAAGTTTTTATTATTAGGTGCAAGGCGTTCAAGTATTTGTTGGGTAGTTAAAGGTTTTTGTTCGTGGGACAATAGGTCAGTGACATTTTGTAGTACATTTTTAATTAAAGCTGTTTTTTCTTTATTTATTGCTCAGTAAGCTTTATAACAATTATTTGCTTCGACATGAATAATAGAACCATTTAATGTTGTGAGAAAAATAGTAAATTTATCGAGATTTTTATCATTATATTTTTTGCTCAAAATAGCAAAAAATTTGTTTTCTTCGCAGAAACCATTATTAGCTATCAAGATTTTTTTGACTTCAGATATAAATTTATTGAATTCTTTGGTTGGCTTGAATTGTTTTAGAGTTTTTATACTCTCTTTTTCGATTTGCCTGATTCTCTCTCGGGTAATATGTAGCTCATTCCCTATATCCTGTAATGTATATTTTTTATCAGAGAATAGTCCAAAGCGTTTTTCAATAATATTTTTATTTCGTCCAGTAAGATTTTTGAGTATTGACTTTGTAAGATTAGAAAGTGTATTATTTTGTGTCATAGTAAAAGTTTAATATAATGATTGCCTATAATACTTGCTGATGTATGGTTATATTGTTTATATAATATAGTTATCAATCAATTAGTTTCAATATGGTGATAGATTTTGGGGATATACTGGATTGTCAAGACGCATTTTGGGATGTATTATAAGCTCTATTATAAGTATACCAAACTATTGCCTTTATGTCAATACCTAAGATCGTAGGTTATTATATGGTTATATTAGTCATTAGAACGTTCGACATATTCACCTTTTTCGGTATTTACAACAATATAATCCCCTTCTTTGATAAACAAAGGAGTGCTTAATGTTAAATTATTTTCTAATGTGACTATTTTTGTAGCTCCAGAAGATGTATTGCCTTTTATAGCTGGTGGTGCAGAAACTACTTTATAGGTTATTTTAATAGGTATATTTATATTTATTGGCTCGTCATTAATATAAGAAATATCAAGATCCATATTGGTTTTTAAAAATTTAGCTTTATTACCTATCAAAGATATTGGTAGGCTAAATCTTTTATTTGTTTCCTTATCGTTAAAAAATATTTCTTTATTGTTATAATAAATAAAAATAACTTGACGATGTTCTGGTTCTAATTCTTTAAAAGTATCTTGGGTTCTGAAATTTATTTCAAAAATAGAACCAGTTTTTAAATTTCGTAATTTGGTTTTCATAAAACCTCCGCCCTTTCCAGGTTTATTAAAAGTATATTCTAAAATTTGACAAGGTTGATTTTCATATTCAATAATCATACCTTTTGTGAAATCTGATGCTGAAACCATAAAATAATTATTTAATATGAGATTGTTAATAAATAAATAAATTGGGTGTAAGATCCTTTCTAATTTTTAATAAATGTTGTTTAAAAAATGTAGATGTATGTTTAAAATACAGAGTTTAAAATACAGACAGTAAAAAGTAATTTATATTTCTGTCCAACTACTAATTACAAACTATTTAAAACTGAATTTTAATGAAATAAAAATTTTTAGTTTTTAGTGCCCCCTACAGGATTCGGACCTGCGACCATCAGCTTAAAAGGCTGCTGCTCTACCGACTGAGCTAAAGGGGCAAATACTAAATAAAATATTACAAAATATTGTATTGATTTTTTGTTATTTGTTTTGAGCAGGCCTTCGTAGACCTTTGAAATCGCTCTCTAACGCCTCTTTTCCACGTTTTTAAGAGTTAAGTTTTTATATTTTATAATATTACTATAAAATTAATCAAAAGTCAAGGTTTTATATAGAGAATTAAAGATTCTGGGCGCAAGAAGGTTTAAAAAGTGCAAGAAGGTTTAAAAGAAATAATTTTTTTATTAAAAATGCCCGGCAAACCCTACCTTCCCTAAACAGTATTATCGGGTCATAGCAGTTTCACTTCCGTGTTCGGAATGGGAACGGGTGGT
>CAYOES010000022.1:4794-8360 GCA_964403105.1 uncultured Candidatus Saccharibacteria bacterium | reverse complement strand
AGCAAACTCAAAACCATTAACACCAAACCAATAATTACTACAGCTGATTTAAAATAATGTCTTGTCCGGCTTTTTAGCATTTGAATTGATAAAATTAGCAAACTTAATGGCAATAAAAAGTAACCTATACCAACTAATTTATTTAAAAAATTATACAAAGCTTCACCAACTGGACCAGCTAAGTCAAAAAAACTTAAAATTAAAATTATTGCTACACAAAAATACAAAATAGCAAAAATGCCAATTTTTACTTCGGCAGTTAAATCAGCTAAAAGATTTGTTTTTTTATCTAATTCAACATGCTGTTTTTTCTTTCCATTTTTTCCTGAATGAGACATAATTAAAACATTTAATCAAAAAATATATTTTACACTATAGTTATATTATAGCACAGAAACAATAAAAAGTAAACAATAAAATCTTATCGTAATTATATTATTGATATATATTATACTATTCTAACTACATAGGTGGCATTCCTGTAAATACAATAAACACCAAAGAGGCAATATAAATTATAATATTGTATCCAAACAAAATAATAAGCAAAAACAATGCAAAACTAAATTTGTTCAAAAATTGTTCTAACTTATTACCTTTGGTAAAATAAAACAAAATTTTTGAGCCATCAAATGGTGGTATTGGTATTAAATTAAATACTCCTCATAAACAATTTATCAATACAATAAAAGAAATAAATTCAAAAACATTTTTATTAAGATTAAAAATATAATTAAAACGTAAAACCATAGCAAACAAAAAAGCTAAAACAAAATTAGCTATTGGTCCAGCTAAGGCTATTAAAGCTGAACCCAATAAAGGATTCTTCAAATTAAAAGGATCATATGGCACTGGTTTTGCTCAACCAAAAGCTACTTTAAAACCAGTAATAATAAACGAAAATATAGGCACTAAAAAAGAACCTACAGGGTCTAAATGCCTTAAAGGATTTAAAGACAACCTGCCCAAATCTTTGGCTGTAGTATCTCCTAATATCAAAGCCATTGTACCATGTGATACTTCGTGTAAAATCAATGAATACAAAATAACAACATAGCGTAATAACACAATAACAATCTCATTTGAACCTGACATAAGTTTAGTTTAAAGTTTGATTAAATTTTCTATCCCCTGTTTATAAATTAACACAATATTATTAGTTTCTTCTTTTCCTAACTGATAATTTTCTTGATCCAAAATATTTTGTACTTGATTATGGGCAATTTTAATTTGTTCGAGATTAGGCAAAAATTGTTCTTGAATATTATCTAATTTATCTGATAAACTTTTTCCTTGAAAACCTATTTCTTTTAATACTTCATCAAAATAATTTTCGGTTTCTGCCAATACTAATTTATTCATCAAAGAATTATTATCTTGTATTTTGTGATATATTGATTCAAAAAAACGTTTAATAATTTTGTCATTTATTTTTGGTTTTTGAATAGATTGTTTCACGGCTTGTGCTAATTTTGATAAATTTTTTAATTTTACAAACAAAAATATAATACCAACAATTAAAACAATAATCACAAACAAGCCGATTCTACGCAAATTAAATACCAATGTAGAAACATTAACAACCTGTTGATTAGCAGATGCATCAGCCAAAATCTTTATAATATTTGATATGCTTGGGTCTACCATAGTATAAATTAATATTAAAATGAAAAGTTTATAAGTTTTTCTAAATTTTTCGCTAAATCAAACACCTTAAAATCCTCATTTCTTTTGCCAATAATCTGTAAACCTATTGGTAATCCTTCCAAATCTTTTGCCAAAGGCAAACTAACTGCTGGTAAGCCAGCCAAATTAGCTGATACTGTAAACATATCAGACAAATACATAGCTACTGGATCTTGATTTTTTTCTCCAATATTAAATGCTGTTGTGGGACTCGTTGGTGTTAAAATAAAATCTACTTCTTTAAAAGCATTTTCAAAATCTTGCGAAATCAATGTTCTTACTTTTTGTGCTTTTATATAATAAGCATCATAATATCCTTTTGATAAAACATAAGTACCTATCAAAATTCGTCTTTTTACTTCTCTACCAAATTTTGCACCACGAGTTTTATAATATAAATCATTTAAATTTTCAATACCCAAACTCATTTGTAATTGATGAAAATCAGTACCATAACGAATATTATCAAACCGGGCTAGATTGGCGCTTACTTCTGCTGGCATAATAATATGATATGTTGGTAAAGAATATTCAGTATGTGGCAAACTAATTTCTTTGATACAAAATCCAGCATTCTTTAAAGACGTAATAAAATCTCTTACTGATTTTTCAACTTCTCCATTTATTCCAGAAACAAAATATTCTTTAGGAATACCTATGGAAACATTTGGAATATTATTTGGCAAAACAGATAATATATCAGTACTTGTGCTATCCATTTTATCTTTACCACAAACTACTTGAAAGACTTTTTCACAATCAGATACATATTTGCTTAAAATACCTATAACATCCAAAGATGAACTCATGGCTATAAGACCAAATCGAGAAATTGCCCCATAGCTCGGTTTAAAACCTACTACACCACAAAAACTTGCTGGCTGTCGAACAGACCCTGCTGTATCAGACCCCAACCCAATATGTACTAACTCTTTTGATACTGCCACAGCCGAACCACCAGAAGAACCCCCAGGTACTTTATCTAATTTATATGGATTATGACAATTGCCAAACGCTGAAGTTTCATTAGAAGAACCCATAGCAAATTCATCTAAATTAGTCTTACCAATTATTATACCTCCAGCGTCTTTAATTTTTTTAACTACTGTGGCATCATAGGGCGCAATATAATCTTCAAGAATTTTAGAACCCGCTGTAGTAATAGTATCTTTGACTAAAATATTATCTTTTATACCAAAAAGAACACCAGATAATGGTTTTAAAGGAATATTATTTTTAATATCTTGATCAATATGTTCTGCAGTTTTTATAGCTTCATCGCGACACATACTAATAAAAGCATTTAGATTGGCATTCTCTTTTAATATAACATCAAAGCGTTGCTTAACCATATCAACGCAGGAATATACTTTATTTTTCAAATCATTTTGTATATTTTCTATAATCATATATTTAGCTTATAAATCTATATATTATTTTAATCCCGTATTTTAGGTACTACTACTAAATTGTCTTGCTTACAAGGTATATCATTTATCAAAACTTCTCTATCAAAATCAAAAGGCATAAATTCATCATTTCTAACAATATTTTTATTTAAACTTCCTCCTGTATTGCCAACTATATTACTGACATCAATCGTCGATAATTTATCAACATATTCTAAAATACGAGATACATCAGTTGTGAGCTGTAATTTTTCTTCTTCACTAATATCTAATCTAGCCAATTCTAATAAACGCCCTATATCTTCTTTTAAAATCATATTGTAAAATTTATTTCTTTTTTATTAAATTAATAAATTCGTTCTCGTTCAAAATTTTAATACCTCATTGTTTAGCTTTTTCTAACTTATTACCAGGATGTTCTCCTACTATTACATAATCAATATCACGAGACATTGTTTCTTTGACAATACC
>CAYOES010000022.1:0-4694 GCA_964403105.1 uncultured Candidatus Saccharibacteria bacterium | reverse complement strand
CCTGGTGTATTTATACTACCATATTTTTTTAATTTTTGCGAGATACCCCTTGCTGCTTCAATACCCACCAAAGGAATGCCAAGCGCTACAATAAATTTTTCTAAAGTTATATTTTTAGAATTATTTATAGCTTGAATAATATTTTTACTAGATTTTTCACCTAATCTTTCCAAAACTTTTAAATCTCCTTCTTCTAAACTAAATAAATCAGCACTATCCACAATTAAATGTTCATCAACTAATTTTTGTAATAATTTTGAACCCACACCCTTAATATCAAATCCCTGTTTAGACACAAAATGCTTCAAGTTTTCTTGGCTTCTAGCAGGACATTTTGGATTAGGGCATTTAACCAAAATACCTGAGTCATCTTGGATAGTTAATGTATGACATACAGGACAATAAGAAGGCATTTTGAAATCTCGTTCCTCCCCTGTTCTTAATTTATCTAATACTTTTGTAATTTTAGGAATAACATCACCCGCTCTACTTAAAACCACATGATCATAAATTTTTAAACCCAGTCTTTTAATTTCCTCCTTATTATGTAAAGTAGCTCGTGAAACTTTTGTTCCACCAATAAAAACTGGTTTCAAAAACGCTACTGGAGTTAAAATACCAGTTCTACCTACTTGTACCTTAATATCTTCTACTATTGTGATTACTTCTTTAGCAGGAAATTTTAAAGCTATACCCCCACGCGGTCCCTTGCCAATATTACCTAACAAATTAAAAATTTTATTATCATTAATCAAAATTACTATCCCATCTATTTCAAACGATAATTTATCTCTATTTTGTTCAACTTTGTCATAATATTGGAATACTTCATCTAAATTTTTAGCATAGCAATTTTCTTTATTTGTAGTTTTAAAACCCAACTTTTCAATAATTTCATGCTCATCTTTATGAGTTTTTTGCCCTAAATCCGTTACCAATTTATAAGCAACAAAATCTAAATGCCTCGAAGCGGTAATTTTTGAATTTAATTGGCGTACTGAACCAGCGGCTAAATTTCTCGGATTGGCATATAAAGGTAACCCCAATTTCTCTTGCTCTTTGTTTACTCTTTCAAATTCTTTTTTTGTTAAAATAACTTCTCCCCTGACCTCAGCATCTACATCTTTAAATAATTTTAATGGTATTGTTTTAATTGTTTTTAAATTTTCTGTAACATCTTCGCCAATATAACCATCACCTCTGGTAGCACCCAAAACAAATTCACCCTTTTTATAAATTGTACTAATTGATAATCCATCAAATTTATATTCACAATAAAAATCTATCGAGGTATCAGTTGGTAATAATTTAATAATACGATTGTATCATTCTTGTACTTCAGTTTTATTTTTGGCATCATTCAAAGACATCATCTTGTCTTTGTGGACAACTTTATTAAATTTATCCAAAACTTTACCCCCAATCCTTACTGTAGGAGAATTGTTTGTTATGAATTCAGGATATTGCTCCTCTAAATCACGCAACTCGTGAAACATTGCATCTCATTCTGCGTCAGAAATTTCAGGTTTATCTAATACATAATATAAATAGTTATGACGTTCTATCTCTTGTCTTAATTTTTTTATTCGTTTTTTTGCCTCTTCTTTATTTAATTTTTGGCTCATAATAAATAAAATCCAAATTAAATATATTTATTCTTCACTACTCATATTATCAAGGTTATTAGCGCCTAAATAAATTTCAATACCACGCCTAATACCCCGCGATTCACCAACACCTCTTAGCACATCATTTTCAATACTTGATGTATAACTTGTATTATTGCTCATAATAGGTATTTCTATTATGTCTGAATTATTTAATACCATATAAAGCTGATATTCTATTGCTGAATCAGCAGCAAAAATAGCTCTTGTAGATTCACCAACTTCATAAGATAATCTTAAATCACGTAAATAAACACTAATCAACGCCAATCCCAAAGCCGATGCCCCAGCTAAAAGCAAAGCGCTCATTAAATAAATTTGCCCAATTCTATGTTTTTTGTCTTTTTTGTTTGTATTATAATACATAATATAATAATTAAAATATGTTGCTAATAAATATAAATTATTTTTACAAATCCAACATTCGGGGAGTAACAGTTGTCTGTAAACTCGTAGTGTATTTTTTATTATAAGCTTGAGATTCAATAGTTAAAGTTATTGTTATGCTCGGCTGTTCATTGTATAGCTTATTAACATAAAACCTTAGTGTATCTATTTTTATATTTTCAGGAATTATTATAACATAATCATTAGAGACATACTCTATATCATCACTTACGGATTTTCTTATTGTATTATGTTCGGCATCAAAAACATACGATATTCTATGCCAAGAATTGTCATAATAAGTTAAATAATCCAAACTATCGCCTGATCCATTGGAGCTAAAAGATTTACCCATTCTAATATCACGAGCCAAAACTTCTAACTCATTACGAATAATATTTTCATCTCTTAGTAAAACATAAGCAATTCGTTCAGA
Organism: uncultured Candidatus Saccharibacteria bacterium; assembly: GCA_964403105.1. Lineage (GTDB taxonomy): Bacteria > Patescibacteriota > Minisyncoccia > UBA6257 > JAKLIH01 > CAZFNU01. The sequence goes on along the minus strand of CAYOES010000022.1, from coordinate 2,204 downwards.
GCGAACTGTAGCAATATAAATTTGGGTCAAAATACCAGTAATAACAACAAATAAAAACAACGAAACCAAAACTTCTACCAATGTAAATGATTTTAATTTTTTAGATTTGTGGATCATAATAACAAATTAAAAAAATAATCTAATGACTAGAAGAAAGCAATCCATAATAATCAAATAAATGATCTTCAACAATTAGAGAATAATTATTTTGTTTTACTTTTCAGTATACTGTTTCTTTGATTCTCATTTCTTTATTATTATTTTGTAAAGGGAAACAAATTTCTATTTTACGTTGAAAAAAATAAGGTAATATCTCCCCTGTATCATAACTATATATACCTAGTTCTTTATTAAACTTTAAATAATCATCATTGTCATATTGTTTTAGTGTTCTACTATTAGCATCTATAACAAAATAGCATTCGTCGGCAAGCTGACTATTATCCATACAAATACACTGATCATTAAATCCATTTATCCAATCCAATCCTTGAATATAATTAGTATCTCTTTTTTGCCTTATTAACTCAATACCTTCCTGAGCTAAATTGGCAGCAATAAGTCTGGACTGAATCAAAGGAATATTACTAAGAGAACGAACTACCAAAATAAAAGCACTCAAAACTCCCACAATCAAAACACCTATTGCCAAAAGCGATTCAATTAGTGTAAACCCCGATTTTTGATTTACTTTGCTAATCATTGTTTAATATATTTAACAAAATTTCTAATTTTATAATAATTAATAGTATGTTTTTAATAATAATAATTATCTCAACACTATATTACACTATATTAATTATAGCTAATTTTTATAAAAAAAACAACCCCGCCCTATTTTTGCCTATAAAATTCACACTAAAACATAAAGTTTTACAATAAATTTTTACTAACAAAAAAGAAGGCAAGGCTGTATAATTATTTAATTTTGGTGACAATTTCTTTAAAAATGTCATTGTAATTTTGGGCTAACTCCGATAATACTTTTCTATCCAATTCTATATGATGTTCTTTTAATAATTTTATCAGTTGATTGTAACTTATTGAGTATTCTTTGGCCGCAGCCCCAATTTGAACAGTTCAAAGTTTACGAAAATCTCTTTTTTTCTCTTTTCTTCCCCTATATGAATGTACGCTAGCATGCAATACTGCTTCATGCGCTTGTCTAAATTTAGATTTTCTACCTCACTTAAAACCTTTTGTATGCTTCAAAACATTCTTTTTTCTTTTGTGGGCGATAACACCAGATTTAACACGTGCCATAATTAAACTATTTTATTTAATGATTTTATAATTGTTTTATGAAAACTTCTTGCCTTTTTTCGACGATTTTTTGTTTTAGAACTATCAGACGAAGTAGTATGGGCAGTATTGCTAACCCTTCTAATAACCTTATTGTTTTTAGTAATCCTTACTCTCTTATTAAAAAACTTTTTATTCATATTATACTAATTATCTTTTAATTATTACTTTACCACATTATCTTTTATAATTGTGGCTTCACAAAATCCCGACATTATTGATATATTTTTAAGATATTTGAATGGTACTTTGATCAATCCCAAAAAAGTTATAAATTTATTCCGAGAAATATCAGTGTGCATTTTTTCTCTACCAGTAAGACGCATTTCAATTCTTACTCGCCTGCCTTCTTCAAGAAACTCTGTGGCTTTTTTAGCTTTTGTTTCTAAATCATGAAGACTCTCATTAAAGTTTATACGAATTATTTTTTCTATATCTTGTTTATGTTTTAATTGTTCTTTGCGCCTTTTCTTTTCTTCTAAATATTTTATTTTACCATAATCACCTAATTTATATATATATGGAAGCACTTTATCAGAAATTTTTACTAAATCACAATTTTGCTCTTGAGCTATACGCTTGGCTTCTTCATAACTAACAATTCCTAAGTTAGCACCATCTAATCCAATTAAATGGACTTCTTGGGGCGCCACAAATTTTGGTTTTCAATTTTGATTATAACCCATTTATTAATTTAATTTTTAATTAAATTCGATCCGAATTTATGAATTTACAACAATAACCTAATAAAGAAAAATTATGCTTATTATTCTTTTAAATATTTTTTCTTTTTTCTAACTATTAAATACAAATTACTAATTAGTAAAAAATTGGTTAAAAGCATAATTTTCTGTGGAGATGGCGGGAATTGAACCCGCGTCTAAAAAACTTTCTTTAATAAC
>CAYOES010000021.1:1744-8588 GCA_964403105.1 uncultured Candidatus Saccharibacteria bacterium | reverse complement strand
GATAATCTATCAATTGTAATATCATTTTGTGTTTTAATTTTAGATCCTTCTGGAACAATATCAATTCTTTTAGATCCATCTTTTAAATCAACTAACTTTGTTTTAAATTGAGTTTGAAATCGATGGGCAATATAATCAATATCTTTTTTATTTATTTCTTGATTGCCAATGCAATCTTCTTGATATAAATTATGATGAACGCCCATAACAAAATTAGATTCTTCTACATAGGAAAGAAATAGTTTAATGCTTTCTGCTAATATAATAGGAATGCCTTCTATCCTTTGTGTGTTTTGTTGAATATCTTTATCAGAAAAAATATATTTTTCTTCTTTATAATTATCTGGATTTATTAATGCATCTAATTTAGACATTAACACATTGAAAGCAGATTGTTTTTTCTTTTTTTCTAATTGCTCATCTACTGATATAGCTTTTAATTGATCTTCCTTTAATATTTCTTGTTGTTCAGATTTGGGTTTTTCATCAAATTGTTTTTTCATCTTAGCCACATCAGGTTGTTCTTTGCTACTCATATTAAAAAGTTTAATATTTTATTAAATTTATATATACTTGTCGACCGATTATTATTTTTTTATTTATTATTGGTTCCTTATGTATTCATTCCTTGTATGCTATAACTATACTATCAAATTTTTATCTTTTTGTAAATAACCTCTGATAATTGATAATAAAACTAGTATATTCAGAATAAATGTCTGAATATACTAGTTATATATCTATATTGATCTTATTGTCTAAATTTATTAATCTGTCAGTATGAGACCGTATAATAATTTTCCTAATTTTTCTGGGTCGTGCCTTAATAGCCCAGTGTGTCTAACTAAATCAGCTTGAATAATTTTGAGCTTGGGGTAATTTATAAAATCTTTATCGCTATATCTTACTATTTCCTTGTTTTCTTTTAAATATTTTTTAATAAATTGTTTGGGTAAATCTCGAGATTTATTTACTATAAAGTAATTAAATGTATTTTTTCCTACATATTTTTCCATTGTCTTGAGAAAATTTATTGCTCCAAAACCATCTGTTTCACCAAACTTGGTGGTGATGTTACAGATAAAAAATTTTTTTGCCTTGCTTTTTTTGAAAGCCGTTGCTAAACCAATAGGTAAAAAGTTAGGAATAATACTTGTATATAAATCCCCGGGACCAACAATAATATAATTGGCTTTTTTGATAGCATTTAATGCTTCTTTATTTGCTTTTGGTCTTGGGCTTAGAAAAATTTCTTGAATTTTACTAATTTTATGTTTTGGTCTATCTATATTAGTTTCTCCTATTATGAATGTGCCATTTTGTAATTTAGCTAATAATTTTACATTCTCTAAAGTTACTGGGATTACTTCCCCCTTTATATTTAAAATTTTTCCTGCTTCTTTTATTGCTGTATTAAAATCGCCATTTAATCGTTCCAAAGCTGTTAAAAATAAATTACCAAACGTATGTCCTCGCAATCCTTCTCCCTTAGTAAAACGATAATTAAAAAGTCGTGATAGACTTTGCATTGAATCAGGTGCAAGGGCTATTAAAGCTCTTCTAATATCGCCAGGTGGCAAAATACCAAATTCCTCTCTTAATACCCCAGAAGAACCACCGTCATCAGCTGTACTTACAATTGCTTGTAAATGCACAGGATAGTCTTTTAAAGCATTCAAAACTGTAAATACTCCTGTTCCTCCACCTATAACAACTACTTTTGGTAAATGATTTTTGGTCATAATTCAAATAAAAATTAAATATTACAACATAAATAACAATTGGTATCTTTTAGCATTGAGTTAGCATTGAGTTTGTAGGCTTTGTTTTAATAATTCCAAGGCTTCTAATGGCTTTGGTGCATCAAAAATATATGAACCAACTGCTAAATAATCAGCGCCAGCACTACATATTGTTTTGGCATTTTCTAAATTTATTCCTCCATCTGCTTCTATTTTTACCTTTGGGTATTTTCTTTTTAATTCTTTTATTTTATTTAAAACATATGTTTCAAATTCTTGCCCCGAAGGTCCAGGCACAACCCCCAATATTAACACAAAAGATGTCTTGTTTATATATGGATATAATTGTTTTGTTGATGTTTCGGGACTTATAGCCAATCCTAATTCTACGCCAGCTTTTTTTGTTGTATTATATAAAAAGTTAAAATCTTTTATTGCTTCTATATGAGTAATTATTCTTTTTGGTTTTAAAAATAGTCAATCTTGAATATATGTTTCAGGATCATTAATCATTAGATGAATTTCTATTGGATTTTTTATTTTCAAAAGTTTAATTTTGGCAATATCATGAAAATTTTTTCAAGTTGTAAATTTGCCATCTGCGACATCCAATTGAAGTAAACCCTTATATTTTTTTAATAAACTAAGGTGTTTTTGTAATTTTGGAAAGGTTTTGACATTTAACACGGGGATAATTTCAATCATATTAATTTTTATTTATTATATTTTTATTATTTATATATATATTTGATGCGTATCTTTGTATTTAGCCTGCTATGTTTTATTCTCGTGTTTCGTATTCTATTTCTTATTTGTTATTCCATTTACTATTTCTTATTTGTTATTTTGTTTTTTATTTATTATATTTTTATTATTTGTATATATATTTGCTCTTTCTGTTTATATTTCGCTTGCTATTTTTATCTTTTATTTGTCACAGGTTTTATATTTCTATTTACCCCCCTAGGTTATTTCTTTTTTGTTTGTTTGTTATTTTATTTATTATTATTTTATTATTTGTATATATTGGATATTTCTATTTATATTTAATATTATGCCCCGAGATTATTTTTTTATATTTTTCTCTATTTTTTGTATTTTTTTTATTCTACGTATGTAGTTTGGTTTAGGTATAAATGATGTTTTTAGAAATCTTTTTATGATGTTTCAGGCGATGCTTGGATCAGTAAAATCAGCAGCTAATGATAATATATTGGCGTCATTATGCTCGCGGGATCTTTGGGCCATAAGGGCAGTTAAGGCTTGAGTAGCTCTAATATTTTTAAACTTATTTGCCACAATAACATTGCCAATCCCTGTTCCACAAATAATAATACCTTTGTTTTGTTTTGGATTTTTTTGTACTTCTTTGGCAACTTGCGAAGCAAAGTCGACATAATCATCGTCTTTATTATATTTAAAAGCACCAATATCTTGAAAATCAATATTGGCTGTTTTTAAAAATTCTTTTATTTTTTCTTTTAGGTAAAAACCCCTATGATCAGCACCAATATATAACATATAATTAGTTTATAGGTTTTAGTTTATAGCAAATAGTTTATAAGTTACTATTTTTTTATTTCTGACCCTTGTTAGTTTAATAATTTAATTATTTGTTCTTATTTGTTATTATATTTATTTGTATTTTTTGATAATTCTCCTGTTATTTGATACGGAACCCCCGAGTTATTTCTTATTTGTTATTTCTCCCAATCTCTTATTTGTTATTATATTAAATTTTCTGGTGTTTGTCCAGATAGTGCTTGTAAAACATTTCTTACTGCCATTTCTGACATTTTGGTTCTTGCTTCCAAAGACGCAGCTGCTGTATGAGGTGTCAAAATTACATTTTGTAAATCAGTTAATCCAGGACTCAGGTTTGGCTCGTGTTCGTATACATCTAAACAAGCTCCTTTAATATTATGATTTTTTAATGTTTCTATTAATGCTTGTTCGTCTACTACAGCACCTCTGCAAGTGTTAATTAAGTAAGACGTTGGTTTCATTAAGGCTAATTTTTCAGCATTTATCATATGTTTTGTATGATCATTTAGTGGTACATGTAGTGATAGAATATCGCAAGTCTTTAATAAATTATCAAAATCAGGTTCAAATTCTATATTATATTCTTTTTCTCAATTTTCTTGTCGAGTGACATCATAATATTTTACTTTCATATTAAAACCATTTATTGCCATTTGTGCTACCAATTTACCAATAGCGCCCAATCCAACAATCCCTAATATATTATTACTTATTTCATCGCCGAGCATTAGCTGAAAATCAAAACCTTTGTATTTCCCATCTCTAACAAATTGGTCGCTTTCAGTTATTCTGTGGCAGATATTTAAAATAAAAGCCATTGTATGTTCTGCCACACATAAAGCATTGGCCGCAGGTGTATTACTGACAAAAATATTTTTTGATTTGGCATATTCTATATCAATATTATCAAACCCAACAGAAGCAGTAGCAATAATTTTTAGATTTGGTGACAAGTCGATTATTTCTTTGTCTATATTGTCTCCCACGATTGTAATAATCGCGTCGCTATTAGTTGATTTTTCTTTTAGAGTTGCTCTATCTAAATACGGTCCTTCTCCTCCTATGACAACATTATAATTATTTTTGAATAAAGGACTAAGAGCTGAATCAATAATTTTTCGCGTTATAAATATTTTTGTCATATTTTTATTGTATTTCACTTCATTTTATTTCAATTTGTTGAGGACCAGCAGAGTAAGGAGCTATTTGGGCTTCCTGAAAATAAAATATACACGAATCTGGTGTTATATTAAATGTTTGATAATTTTCTATTTTTGGTGCCAATCCTTCTGGGAATAATTCTCAATCTTTTGGCATATTCTGAAAATAATCTAAAGCCACCTTGGCTATTTTATCTAATGTTTCTTGGTTAGGAATAGCCGTATCAATAGTATAGATTCGTTTTAAGAATCAATTATAATTTTTTGCAACAATTAAATGTGTAGGATGAGCACCACCCAAGAATTGTTCTATTTCAAATTTAAAGCTTACAATTGTCCTTTCATTATATACTGTATCGTATCTAATAAACAATGTATATTGTCAGTTTGCTTCTACAGGATTAGTTTGTAAAGTAATTGCTTGTTTGAAATTAGCAATTTCTTTGTTAATGAAATCATTGATATCCTGATTTATAAAATCTTGATTAGTTTCCGGATATATAATATTAATAGTATAAGTATCAGTTTCCTCTTGAATTTGTTTGTCTTGGATGGGTATTGGTGACATATCAATATCCGGTAATGTTGATACTTGTGGCACAAAATAATTGTATAAAGCAATAGCCCCATCATATATTAGTACTAATACTAATAGAACTATTATTGACCATATAAATTTTTTCATATTTTTTATTTTAATTTTTTCTTAAAACTATTTGATTGTTAGCTATCTATATTATAAATTATAGCACTTTTATAATTTTTTTGCAAATCAAAACCATACCAAAACAAATTGGGGAATATGTCAAGTTATTTGTGAATAATTGGGCGGCTGATGGGATTTGAACCCACGACATCCTGTGCCACAGACAGGCGCTCTACCGCTGAGCTACAGCCGCCATATAAACAGCAATATAATTATATTATCATATTTTTGTTTTTTTGTAAACAATTAATACAAAATGTCAACTTAGTATGATAATATTTTAATATACCAAAAAAGAATAAACAAGAATATCTATTTTAATATCATATAACTTTTACATATTGCATCACATAAAAACGCCCTCAAATTAAATGAGGGCGTTTTTTAGATATTTATTATGATAACTATATTATGCTTTACTTATGTATCTCTTGTTATCTATTTAACTCTTATTTTGTTTATTCGCTTTTTAATATTATTTTTCTGATATTTTTCTCAAAAGTTTTTACCTTTTTGTGTTTTATTTAAGAAATATCAGATACTTGCTGTGATACTTGATGTACTGCCTAAAATTATTACCATTGTACGTCCAGGTCCAGTATTGACAGTAGCTGCACCAGCAACTGCACTATAAGTAACAGTTGTGGAGTCTGTAATAACATTCATATTGTCAGCTCTTAATTCGGCAACATTAGTTATAGCGAATAAATTAGAAGGTGTTCTGATTGTCGCTTGAAAAGTAATAGTTTTACCTTCATTTGGCTGCATTGTTCCTACATTAATACCTGTAGTTGCAATGCCATCTTGTCATACTGCGTTATTAATTTTTGTAGAACCAGACACATAAGAAAGTTCGCTAGGTAATTTATCAAGAATTGTAACATTAGTGGCTACGGTATTAGATACATTGTTTATTTGTAAATAAAATTCTACAGTATCTCCAGTATTTACTCTAACAACTTTGCTATATATTCTTTCACCCATAGTGAGATTACGTCCAATTTTATTTAATGTCAAAATAGTACCTATGCTGGGTTCAGTTACTGTTAAAATCACAGAATCAGAAACATATCCACCATTTGTCCCAATACAATTGATTGTATAAGTGGTGGTGGTATCAGGCGAAGTTGGTTCATAGCCACTCGTATTTTTATATCCACTAAATGCACTACCACTTCAGGTACTAGTAGCTGTACAAGTTGAAAGATTTGATCCTGATCACGATAAAGTAGCTGTTTGTCCTTTTACTATACTTGATGGATATACATTTAGTTCAACGTAAGGATTAGCATATCTTACATTTACAGTAGTTGTTGCCGAAGCAGATACTCCACTTGAATTAGTACAAGTAATTATGTAAGAAGATGTGCTGTTGGGGTTTACTACTTCGCTGCCATAAGTATTTTTGCCACCACTTCAAGCTCCTGAAGCAGTACAAGAAATTGCGTTTGTAGAGCTTCAAGTTAAAATCGAAGTTTGTCCATAATCAATTGTTGATGGATTTGCACTAATAGTTACTGTTGGAGCTGGTGCCTGACAATGACTTTGACATTCTGCTAATGTACTATATGCTCCATTTTGTATGTATGTACATTGATATGTAGCAGTATTACAAACATAACCATATTGTGGTGTAGGTGCCTGACAATGACTTTGACATTCTGCTAATGTACTATATGCTCCATTTTGTA
>CAYOES010000021.1:0-1644 GCA_964403105.1 uncultured Candidatus Saccharibacteria bacterium | reverse complement strand
TACATTGATATGTAGCAGTATTACAAACATAACCATATTGTGGTGTAGGTGCCTGTTCTTTAATAGTAACATAGCACGATGTTTTTTGTTCTTTACCATCTGTATCTTTTACAATTACATAAGCAGTTTTAATGCCTGAGGTCGAAAAACTTTTATAAACTTTTTGTGTAGTTCCAGATACGTCACCAGATCAAGAATAGGTATATGCACCAGAACCACCACTAGCATAAACACTAAAGGTTATTTTATCACCTATTTCTCCCGGATTCGGGGAAGCATCACATGAGACTTGTAAGGCTGGAGTTTCAGGTTTTTGTACAATAAAAGGTCTGGTATTACTTACACCCAATGTTGGATTATTACTCGAGCCTGAGCTATTTTGTTTTGCATAAACTCAAACTTTACAATATTTGTAATCAGAAACTCAGCTTGGAACATTTCATTGAATACTTGAGTTTGTAGTTCATCCTATTGTATAGCTGTCATTGGTAAAATCAATAGAATTACCACATCCAAACTTTACTAAATAGCTGGATGGAGATGTACCTGATTTGCTTCAACTAACAGTAATAGTTTTACCAGGAATTATATATCCATAACTTACAGGAGTTGTTCTAGCACTAAGGCTAGTATCATTGTCACTATATCCATTAACATTAATTGGCTTAATAAAAGTAGCACAATCTTTAGTATTATATGGATATTTATCTGGACAAGCACTTGGTATACCATCATAGTCAGCCACAGTCAAAGCTTTGGCCGGTGATGCCTGAATAAATAACAAAGCAAACATAACCGCAAGAGTTATCCCAAAAACTAATTGTGTTTTTTTGTATTTATAAATATTTGAATATATCATAACATAAAATTATTATTTTTTTTAAAATTTAAGATCAAAACGACTTAAAAAACCATTAAATAATTAATAAATAAAGTGTTTTTTAGTATATTTTTCAATTCAAGCACACGAAAATTATACCACGATATAAAATAAGTTAAAACAGGATCAAAATATTAATTATGTCTATGTTGTTTAAGACAAGGTAATTATATCATATTTTTTATTATTTGTCAAGACCTCTTAGGAGTGTGTATTTTGGGTGTTATTTTCTTCGTTGTCTTCGATTATTTTTACAAGCATTGATAAAATAGATATTTTATTAAATACCAAAATTGCCCCTACAAAACAAACAAGTGCAAAGGCGAACACAATAAATAATGAAAAGCCAAAATTGTAGAAAATCAAATGAGTATATTCTGGGGGAATAAATTTACCTCCTAAAATATAACGCAATCCATTCAAAGCATAAAACAAAGGATTATAGTGACTAATTATTTGCATTCACTGAGGAATTTTTTCAATTGGGAAAAATGCTCCTGACAAAAATACCAATGGAGCAACAATAAATTGCATTATCAAAGAAAAAGTTTCCATTCTCGATATTTGGCTTGATACCATTATACCCAAGCCAGCCATACCTGTTGATATTAAAATAATAAATAATAAACAAAGTCCAATAGTAGAAACAGAAAGAGAAATATGTAAAAATGGTGCTACCATTAAAATAAGTATGCCTTGGATTAATCCTCTACTAATTGCTCCCAACATTTTACCAATAGCTATTTCTGTTTTTGAAATAGGTG
>CAYOES010000020.1:0-8816 GCA_964403105.1 uncultured Candidatus Saccharibacteria bacterium | reverse complement strand
TAGCTCAGTGGGCTGAAACTCAAAGTATTGAGTTTCAGCGGGTAAACTTCAAAATTAGTGTTTGATTTATCAAACACAATAGAAATAAATAGTTTACCCCGGAAGAGCGGTTGTCTTATATCAACAATTAACATTAATAATTTATTTTCTTGATGGGCGTGTAGCTCAGTGGTAGAGCGGTTGTCTTATAAACAACAGGTCCTAGGTCCAATCCCTAGCACGCCCACCAAGAAAATAAATACATAATAAAGAAATTGTTGATATATGGTGGCGAATACAATTATAAAATCAAAATATATAGTAGTCGCCACATATAAACAACAGGTCCTAGGTCCAATCCCTAGCCCAGCCACCAAGAAAATAAATACATAATAAAGAAATTGTTGATATATGATGGCGAATACAATTATAAAATCAAAATATATAGTAGTCGCCACATATAAACAACAGGTCCTAGGTCCAATCCCTAGCCCAGCCACCAAGAAAATAAATACATAATAAAGAAATTGTTGATATATGATGGCGAATACAATCTAATTTTATGAATATTTTTTTATTTCGTTTAATAAATAATAACAGAAGTCAAATTTTAGATATTATATCTACTATCATTAGTAGTTATATTTTTATAATATGTATAGTTGGTATAATATTTTTATATGTTATATTCTCGCATAAAATTATTTATAAAATCAAAACTATTTCATTAATTATTTTGGCTATATTGCTAGATGTGCTAATTATCAATATAATTGCGAAGAATATTGTGTTTACTCCACGTCCTTATATGGTATTGCCAAATGTCTATACTATTGGTACATCTATTACAAAAAGCGCGGTACCTTCTGGGCATGTATCTTTTATAAGCTCTATATTGTTCGCGCTTGTTATTAGCAACCCGACTTTATGACCCTGTTTGTTTTTTATTTTGATTATGGGCTGATCAAGAATATATAATGGTATGCATTGACCAAGCGATATATTATTAGGAATTATAGTAGCATTGGTATTGGTATGAATTACCAATTTAATTCTAAAACCATTTCATTTACCAATTGCACTTGAAAGAAAAAAATAAATTTGATAGTATAAACATATATTATCCAAGAGGGCAATTAGCTCAGTTGGTTAGAGCGTTACATTGACATTGTAGAGGTCACAGGTTCGAGTCCTGTATTGCCCACTAAACATTCCTATATAACTTGACTAATTTTATAAAAAGTAGAATAAAAAATATATTAGATCCGTTTTGTATTACAATAAGATATACTTGGGAAATAATATAATTTAGTTTTGATACTAATTAATTCGGAGCTAATTAGTCTAATTACAATTTAAATTATGAAAATAAAAATTATAGCAACTAAACAAAATAGGTTAGATAAAACAATACATCTACAATTATACAAATTAACTCGCAATAAAATTGAACATTTTATTCAAACACAAGGTGTAATTTTGAATAATAAAAAAATTTATAAGCCAGCATATAAAGTAAAAACTGGTGATATTATTTTAATAAATTGAATTTTAGAACAACCAGAATTAAAACCAAATCCAAATATAAAAATAGATATTGTTTTTGAAAATAATGATTTCATAATTATAAACAAACCCGCTAATCTAACAGTACACCCGTTGCGAATATCTGATACTAATACTCTAGTAAATGGATTATTAGCTTACTATCCTGCTATTCGTAATGTAGGTGATAATATATTGCGCCCAGGCATTGTTCATAGATTAGACAAAAATACTTCTGGAATAATGATCATAGCCAAAAACAATAAGACATTTCAAAAACTAAAAACAATGTTTCAAAAACATTTAATTCAAAAAACATATATTGCTTTAATTTATGGTAAAATGCCACAAAAAACAGGGACAATAAATTTAGCAATTACTCGTTCAAAACAAAAATTCAACCGTCGCAAAATAGATTTAAAAAATAATAATATATCCCACCAAGCAATTACTCGATACAAAGTAATTAAGGAATTCAAAAATACTTCGCTATTAGAAATATACCCAGAAACTGGGAAAACACATCAAATAAGAGTACATTTTGCATCATTATCACATTTTATAATTGGGGATAAAGAATATGGTTCAAAGAAAATTAATAAACTTTTTCCAATAAAAAGACAATTTTTACATGCCCAATCATTAGAATTTTGTTGAGAAAAAGAAAAAATGGTTTTTAAGTCAACCTTACCCAAAGAGTTGCAAAAATGTTTAGAATATGATAATCTATAAAAATACTACAAACACCATTAATAATATATTAATAAAACTAAAACACAACTATGGATACTAATAAATTGGATGAAATTTTACGAAATAAGTATAAACCAAACATTCCTAATGTCAAAGTGGGCGATACAGTTAAAATTGTCCTAAAATTAAAAGAAAAAACAAAAAATAAAGACAAAAATAAAACCCAAATAATTCAAGGAGTTGTTATTTCTCATAAACATGGCAAAGAATTAGGGGCAAATATTACCATTCGCAGAATTTTAGATGGTGTTGGAGTAGAATGGACTATACCAGTATATTCTTCAAACATTGCTAGTTTTGACATCATAAAATCTCCAAGAGTAAAAAAATCAAAGCTTTACTATATCCGTAACAAATCAGTGCGAGAAACCAAAACGGCTCTTAAAAAAGAATATCAAACAAAATATAAACAACAAGATATCACACCCGCGACACCAACAGAACAAACAACAGAAAAATCCGAACAACAAGCATAATTATATTAGATAAAATATAATGAGGAAAATGGGGTATATTTTGTAAATCAAAATATACTACTTTATTCACAGATAAGCTTGCCGAGGTGGTGAAATTGGTAGACACGTCACTTTGAGGTGGTGATGACCGCAAGGTCTTGCGAGTTCAAATCTCGCCCTCGGCACAGAAAAATTGTGTTTACACCCAATTTTTCAGTATTAAATAACATATATAAAGTAATTATAAAAAATATAATAGAACTTTGTAATTTTTGTTGTTAAATAATAGTAGTTGGGAGTCGGAGATTAAAAGTAAAAAATAAATTTTAAATAAAATAAACTTAAAAAGATGAAAAAATTTTTTGTTTGGCTTATTATTATATTATTTTTGTTAGGTAGTTATGGCGTTTATTTAGTATTAATTTTTTCTAAACAGAATACAACACCTACAACTACTGTCACAACAAGTGTAGAATTATCAGATAAAATTTTAATTTTTCATTCAAAAAATTGCCCAGTTTGTAAAGAATTAAAAAAATATGTTGAAAATTATAAAATAGCAGAACAATTGCATAATATCCAATGATTAGAAGTAGATACAGGGAAAGAAGACGAATATAATGTTTCGCTGTATATATCAAAAATACAAGAATGCAATCTTGGATCTGATAGTTATGTAGTACCTCTGGCTTATTATAATGGTAAATGCTATATTGGTAGTGACCAAATCACAATATTAATAAATGATTTAATAAGTGCCTCAAGTTCTACTACAATAGGCACAACTACCACATCGAGCACAGTTATACCTGTTAACAAATAATAAGAAAATTTACATTTACAAGCGTATAATTATTATAATATTATCAAAGGCTTTTTATAAAAAGCCTTTGTAGTTTTATAGTTTATATGGCAAATCTATAATAACAATCTATAGATCCGTATTGGAATATATTTAATATACCTTACCTTCTAAATTGCGTTTTCTATATACAATATGATAATATGACACAGCAAAACGATGGGCTTCATCTTGTAAAGACATTAAAAATAATTTTGTTTCTAAGGGTAATTGTTTTAGGGCAATAGGCTTTAAAGAATTATCTATAAATAAGTTTTGTTTACCTTTGGCAAGTGCTCCTATTTTAGTATTTTTGAAATTTTTATTATTTTGAATAATTTGTTTTGCAATATTAAATTGCGCTTTACCACCATCAACTAACAAAATATCTGGAGGTTCTCATTTTTGTTTACTGCGACGCAATAATACTTCTTTTAACATTAATGGATCATTGGGGGTCTCATTGGTATAACGAATCTTAAAACGACGATACTCATTTTTATCAAATTTATTATTATGATAAACAATCATTGATCCTACGGCATAATCACCAGAAATATTCGAAATATCATACATTTCTATTCTGTGCGGGATATTAGACAAACCAAAAATCTTTTTTAATGATTGCAAAATTTCATTTTGTTTTAATATTAAAAAATTATTGTGTACATTGCCTATATTGTGCGAAACAATTGTTTTATGTTCAAAAATATTATCTAAGGCCAAAATAGTATCACGAATTTTGGCGGCTTGTTCAAATTCTTCACGAGCAACTAATTTTTTGATTTCTTGCTCAAAAGTATGTTTGATTTTTTCAATATTACCTTCCAAAATATTTTGGATATTTTTAATATTTTTTAAATATTCACGACGTTGATAATTAGTAAATGATATTGTATTATTACAGCAATATCCTGGGCATAAATTGATTTTAGCATTAAAACAACTGCCTTTATGCATACGTTTACATGTACAATAAGGAAAAATTTTTCTCAACGCAACCAAAATATTTCTTAAAATAGTTCCATTGGTAAAAGGACCAATATATAATGACATAGGGTTTTTCTTTTGCCTAACTATAAAAATTTTGGGGAAAATATCATTATTTATTTCTACAAAAAAATAACTGGAACTATCTTTAAGTAAAACATTAAATTTTGGCTCGTATTTTTTAATAAGTCGAGATTCTAAAATTAAAGCCTCAGCCTCATTGTGAGTAATCTCATATGTTAAATTTCTGGCTTCTTTGTTTAAATTACTATTTTTGTAATTATTGCTATTTAAATAAGAACGCAAACGCTTTTTCAAATTAGATGCCTTGCCAATATAAATAATTTTATTATTCTGATCAAAAAATTTATATACGCCACAACTTTCAGGAGATTTTTGTATTTTTTGCTCAATAATTTTATTCATTGTGTATATATTTTAATAGAGAAGTACCGGTCATTTCTTTGGATTTAGAAATATCCAAAATATCTAAAATTGTTGGAGCCACATCACTCAAAAGCCCCAGTGCTTCGCGCTCAATTTTATCTATATCAGCTTGAATTTTAGCAACATTAAATTTTCATATATTAGATACAAGATGTAAGGGCACTAAATTGGCATCGTGAGCAGTTTGAGGTTTACCAGTTAATCGATCGACCATGTATTCTATATTACCATGATCAGATGTTATTAAAATTGTATAATTCTGTTTTAGGGCAAATTCAACAATCTCTCGTATTTCTTCGTCAAGTAATTTTACTACTTGTTTAGCAATATTAATATTACCACTATGACCAGCCTGATCAGCATTGGCATAATTTAATAAAATAAAATCATAAATATTTTCCTCTATGGCCTGCGAGGCTCTTTCTGTTATAGAATGCGCCATCATTTCTGGATGATCAATAAATTTTAAAGATTGTACACTTGGAATAATATTTCAATATTCTCCTGGAAATGGATCTGTATGAAACCCATTAAAAATATTAGTTATATGATTTTGCTTTATTTCCTCGGCAATGTGTAGCTGACGTTTATGATTATTAGATAAGGTTTGGGCTAAAGTATTATTTATTGTGTCCTCAAAAAAACAAATATTTTCTACGGGTATATTATCATATTCTACCAGGCTAAATATCTGAAAATTATTTTCAGTAAGTCTATTTATCAATTCGCTTGTAGCTTTATGTTTCGATTGTATATTAAACATAAAAACAATATCATTATTGTGTATTGGGTGGACGTTATTATTATCATCACAAATTGCTATTGGCTCAATAAAATCATCATTCATATTCTTTTTGTACAAAGGTTCTAACAATAAAGCAATATCTTTGATGTTTGTTTTGGTCCCTTGACCTTGCGTAAGTAAAGAAAGATATTTGTCTATATATACTTTATTAGAATCTTTGTTCAAAGCATAATAGCGACCACAAACTGATGATATTGTCCCTACTTTATATTTATTTAAATACTCTATAAATTCTTCTATAAGCTGAAGAGCTTCTTGCAAATTTTTACTTTGTAATCCATCAGTAATAATATCAAAATAAGCATTATAAAACTTCTCTTGTTCTAATATATCTAATAAAACATATAGATGTCGTAATTTTGTATAATTATTACCAGACGAAAGCATAGTCACAAAATGAATAGAGGAATTTTGTGCTTTGGCTATGTTAATAGCTCTTAAAAGTGTTTTATTTTCAAAAAAACTATTATCTTTAATACTCGCATCTACTTTCAAAGCTGCTGGGAGAACACTTCGACCAGCTCCAAGAATTAAATGTCCAATCTCACTGCTGCCTTCTTCTTTTCAATCTAACCCAGAAGCAAGACCGGAAGCTTGTAAAGCAATATACGGATAATTCTGTTTTAAATAGTCAATATAGGGCGTTCCAGCTAAAAAAATAGGATTGGTAAAATCACGAACACCTATACCCCAACCATCAAGAATAATCAAACAAACCTTATTATTGTTCATATTATGAGTTTATTTATAGTTACTTAAACTATTATTTATTATTAAATATTATACTACTATTTATAGTATAGCACAAATCATTGAATTTTTCTACATTATATGATAAAATAAATACATAGCACTCTAACATTATAACAATTATACCACTAAGAAAAGCTATACACTTTTACAACAAATAACTAATAAATTAGATTACTATAATCTATAAATTTATTTTATGGCCAAAGTATCTATAATTATTCCTGCCTATCAATCAGAACATTGTATTGATAAAACAATAGAAATATTAATCCAAAATTATATCACAGATATTAAAAACAAAGAAAAAGAAATTATTGTCGTTAATGACGGATCAAATGACAGAACGCAAGAAATTTTAGAAAAATATCAAAAATTTATTACCATTATCAAAAATGAAAAAAATATGGGACGCGGATTTAGTGTACGCAGAGCTTATTTATCAACAAATAGTGAATATGCTTTATTTACTGATGCCGACTTGCCCTATGGTATTGATCCTATAAATCGTTTGATTGAAAAATTAAAACAAGGCAGTTTGGCAGTAGTGGGACAAAGAGACAATATAGAACACAATTTATTAAGGAAAATAACACACTGAGGATTTTTAATGTGCACAAAAATTATTTTAGGAGTAAATTTCAAGGATACTCAATGCGGTTTAAAAGGATTTAAAACAGAAATTATTCAAAAAATTAGCAAAATAGCTATTAGCAATCGTTTTGCTTTTGAAGTTGAAACAATGTATTTGTTGCAAAAAATGAATATACCTATTGATATTTTGAAAGTGCCACCAGCTGATTATAGCCATTCAACCATAAAATTAAAAGATATAGTTTCTATGCTTGTAGATTTACTCAAAATTAAATATCATAAATATAATATATCAAAACTATCTTAAATAAATACTAAAAACTCAAATTATGATAAAAAATAACCAATTCAAAAATATTAAATGGCAAACAATAGCAACAATTGTTATTTTTATAATAATTTATGTATTTATTATAAAAATATTACCTTGAAATTTAATTTTCAAAGATACAATGGTGGCAGGAGGAGACACAGGGGCACATAATTATACTTTATATCATTTAAAATCTATATTCCCCACAATAAAAACTTGAACCAATGATTGATATGCGGGGTTTCCATTTTTATATTTTTACCCACCATTAATGTTTATTTTGTCTGTTATATGAAGCTATTTAATACCCCTGAATATTGCTTTTAAGCTGGCTACTTTGTTGGGTACATTTTTATTACCAATAGCTTTATATTGATGTTTAAAAAATTGCAATCAAAAATTTCCCATTCCTGAGATAGGTGCTTTGGGTGCTTTGTTTTATATTTTTGTAGAAACATTTTCTATTTATGGAGCAAACTTACCAAGTACATTAGCAGGAGAATTTTCCTATTCTTTTTCTTTTGCTATATTTTTTATTTTTTTGGGGTTTATAATACGAGGATTAAATGAAAAAAAATTCTTAATTCTAAATATTCTTCTTCTGACATTAATGGTTCTCAGCCATCCACTGCCAGTAATTGTAGCCGTACTTACTGCGCCTTTTTTGATGTTTATAGGGCAACATAACAAAGAAGAATACAAATACAAATTTTGGTATTTAGTAAAAGTATTTGGCGGTGCATTTTGTCTAACTGCCTGATGATCATTGCCTTTCTTAGCTTTTAGATCATATACCAGTATAATGCATTGAACAAAAATTATCAAATTAGAAGAAATATTTCCAAATTCTTTAATAGTTTTTTGAATCTTTGCTGGTTTAGGCATAATTTATGCTATTACTCATAAAGAAAAACAAATATGAGCCTTGATATGAACAGGTGGTGTAAGTTTTTTATTATATTATTTTATCAATAATTCATCTATTTTGAATGCGAGATTTTTGCCATTTGTAATTGTAAGTTATATTTTATTAGGAGCTTATGGTCTGGGCAAAACTCTAAAACTTATTGTAGATAAAAAATTTTTATTGAGTATAATTGTAATATTATTGGGGATTGGATCTTGAATAATGGTAAAACAAAATATTTCATTTATACCAGACTGATTAAAATGAAATTATGAGGGCTTTGAAGCCAAAATACCTTTTCAAACAGAAGCAATAGCTATGTTCCAATACTTAAAAACTCTGCCAAAAGGAGGTATAATGTGAGAGTGCAAAAACGAAGAATATGATACTTATGGTACACCAATATTTTTAGAAAATTTACCAATTTGAACAAACCA
>CAYOES010000019.1:4326-9675 GCA_964403105.1 uncultured Candidatus Saccharibacteria bacterium | reverse complement strand
AAATTTGAAGCACATAAATTATTAATATAATAACCAATATACACATTATAACATAGATATAAAACATACCAATAAGTAAATAATAACTAATAAGAGTCGAGCATAATTAAGATATAGCCAGAAACAGATAAATTATAACATAGATATAAATAAAAAATATATCTTGCTAAGCGTTTTTTTATACTATTATTGAATTAAAATTAGGTTTTGAATATTATTATGATGTATTTAGTTCTTTATATAATTAAATTGTTTAAAATTTATTATGCCAACAATAAGGCCAGTTTTTAAAAATGGAGAAAAATATCATATTATAAGCAGATCAATAGATGAGAGATGTATTTTTAAAGAAACAAAAGATTATCAAAGATTTGCTCGAAATTTATATTGATTTAATGACAGAGAGACAACTTTACAAGCATATAGTAGATTTTATGCTACTGATAGCGCATGTAAAGAAATATTATTGCGAGCTAAATATGACAGAGAAATTCTTGTCAAAATTATATCTGTATGTCTTATGCCCAATCATATTCATTTATTATTGGAGCAGGTAACAAATGATGGTATAAGCCAATTTATGAAAAAATTAGCAGGCGGTTACGCTTGCTATTTTAATAATAAATATAAAAGATGTGGTCACGTATTTCAGGGCAGGTTTAAAGTTCAACATATACAAACTCTGGACACATTATTCAATACAGCTTGTTATATTCATACACATTTGGCTATATCTATGATTAGAAAACAAAAAAATTATAAAAAAATAGATCAAAAGAAAATAATTCAAGTTATAGAGTATTATAAATGATCTAGTTATAAAGATTGTGTTGGTGATCGTGATTTTCCTTATCTTTTGTATTTATATCCTTTATGAGAAATTATGGCGCAAGATAAATGACGAGAAGTTACTTATAAATGGATTAAAACAAATATAAATCTGATTATAAAAGAGACAAATAATAATATAATGTTTGAATAAAATATTAAAAGTAAGATATAAAATCAAGCAATATAATGCAATATAATGTACGACAATGCTTGTTAGATTATTTTAGCATATTTTAAATGTGTGGTCGCCACATTTTTTAATAAATACTTTAAAAAAATAACATGGAAAATATAAATTCTCAACATGACAATGTAAAACCATTTAAGCGTTTCGCCAAATGGTTTCTTTTAATAATAATAGCAATAATTATTATTTATATTGTTATTATTTTTGTTAGCCCTCAAAATCGTGAGTGGCTTTCAATGCTTATTGGCCAAAAGTTAGACCAACGATCTTTGGATAATTATAAAAAACAAATTCAATCGGATAAATATGGTGGCACGACACCATTAGAAACATATAAAATGTTTGTTGAGGCGTTAAAACAACAAGATATTGACTTGGCAGTTAAATATTTTGTCCAGGGTAAGCAGGGAGAATATAAAAAGTTTTTTGAAGCAATAAAACAAGAGGGTAAATGAGATTTAATGATGGCCGATGTGTCCACGAGTAAAAATAATACAAGAGGATCGCAACAAGGACCTAATGCTTACCAATTAGATATTGTAGACTCTAATAACTTTTTAGTTACTACAGTGTATATAGTTATACCCTGTGATATTAATGGTCAGCCGATTTCGGATATCTGGAAAATAGAGAGTTTTTAATTTATAGATATATAATATAAATTAAAGCTTATAGTGAAAAAGTTTATAATTCACAAAAAGACTTGAAAATAAATCATTTAAACTTATACTATGAAGAAATATTGAATGTTTTTTCTAGTGGTGTTGTTATTTTGTTGTTTTTGTAATAATGTTTTGGCATATGATATGAATACAACCCACCCAGAGTTAACTAAGTTAATTATTGATAAATATAATACACAAACGTCTAAATATAAAATTGATGAAGGGTTTAAAGCCTGGATAGTTAAAGGAAGTATTGATGAGGATTTAGGTACTCGTTCTCTGAATCATTTTTTTGATCCAATTTATAATAGAACTTGAACGCTTTCAGGAATACAATATATTATTCCAAATGTCACATCAAAAGAATGATCACAAAATAGTGTTCGACAAGCTAATTCAAACTTGGCATTTTTGGCCTCTCTGGCTTATTCTAATAAATCAGTATTGGAATCAGATGCCACTCAAACTTATCAAAGAGCCATTTATGAATATATAAAAGGTAATAAAGCACAAGCATTTTATGCCTTAGGTCATATATTGCATTTGATAGAAGATTTGACTGTTCCAGCACATACACGAGCTGAGCCTCATTCTAATTTGATTGTTAGTACTTATGAAAATAGCGCAGCTCAATTAACTGCTTCTGATTATACGCAAATATATAATAAAATAAATTATGATAATCTGGCTAAACGCGATTCTTTAAATGAATATTTTGATAGTGTCGCTGTTTATACTAATACGCATTTTTTTAGTGATGGTACTATTTTAGATTATGCTACGTATGCACGCCCAGAAGTTATATATCAAGATATAATAGAAACAAATATAGAGGGTATCAAAAAATATTATTTAGAAGCACAGGATCCAGAGACACAAGAAATATATCGTTTGGCAGTAAGGGGCAATCTTTCTTGAGCACCCCATAATAATACCAGTCCATTATCTCCGTATAATTTAAAAGATTCATTAGTTTTTCGTGATTCTTGAAATCGTCTATCTAAAAAAGCAGTATTAGAAGGTGCAGGTGTAATAGATTTGTTTTTTAGAGATGTAGAAAAATATAAAAACGATCCGAATTTTATAAAACAAATGGAAACTAAATTTGGTATAGGATATGTTATGAAAGTATTAGGGGATGCAGTTGATTTAATTAAACAAATGTTTATTGGTCAGCCTGATGTTATTTTAAATTCTAGTACTACTGTGCTTTTGGACACACACGGGGTAGTGACAACTATTACTACACAAAATAATTCTACTGCTACACAATCGTCGACTATAACTCCAAATATCCCGACTGCTACTAATAAAACCACTGCGACGACTACCAAGGCAACGACTACTACGAAAAAAGTTACTACCACTACTAAAAAAACTACTACAACCACTGTTAAAAAAGTAACCACAACAACAGCTCAGCCGATTGTGAGGTGTAGTTTTGTTTATGGTGGTAATAGTATAAATACTTCTATGATTTTTAATGAAATTGCTTGAATGGGCACAAAAACAAATGCGAGTGATGAATGAATTGAGTTAAAAAATATTTCTGGTAACAGAATAAATATTTCTAATTGGCAAATTGTAGATAAAAATGGTAATATTAAAATTGCTATTCCGAATAATACTTGGATTGATTCTCAAGCATTTTATTTGCTAGAGCGTTCTGATGATGCGACAATTCCATATTTATCTGCGAATTTAATATATACTGGTGCATTGGTTAATAATAATGAAGAGCTGCAATTATTTGATAGTAATTGTAATTTAATAGACAGGGTAGCAGCGAATCCTGATTGACCTGCTGGCAATAATGATTTAAAATTGACAATGGAGAGGGGAAATAATTTGTCTTGACATACATTCTCCGGGAATTGTGTTAATAATATTTGTGGAACACCTTATGCAGAAAATAGTGTTGGTGTTGATGCTACTTTTAGTGATACAAACAGTAATGGCGGAGGAACATATAATAATAGTAACAATACTACAACAACGAGCACTACTATTAGTTCAACTACTACCACTACTAATAATTTTGATACTGATACTACTACTTCTACTACATCTTCTACAACAACTTCTACCACAACTAAACCCGTGGATATACCCATAGAGCCTATTGTGTTTAGTGAAGTTCAAATAAGTGGAGAAACAGCTGATGATGAATTTATTGAATTATATAATCCTTTGGATCATGATATAGATTTGACAGGTTATAGTATTAAAAAATTAACTGATAATAATCTTGAAAAGAAAACAAATTTAGTATCAGATGATAATATTAGCGGGAAAATAATTCAATCTCATGGATATTTTCTTATAGTTCATGCCAAAGAAGGAAGTATTAATCAATATAAAGGTACAACATCACCTGATTTATATTTTAATAGTAGCAGTTACAGTATAGTACCTAATAATACTTTAATTTTATATGATTCTTTAAACCGAGAAATAGATAGAATAGGTTGGACAAATAATGAAGCAGTTGATCCTATATGTGAGGGAGATTGTTTACTAAATATTAATGATTTCCAAAGTTTTGAACGAAAAGCCAAAAGTAGTTCTACAAAAGATTTAATGCAAGATGGTTTAGATAAAACGTTTGGTAATTCATTTGACTCTAATAACAATATACAGGATTTTATTATAAGGGATATATCAGAACCACAGAATTCGTTTAGTATAAAAGAACCTTATACACCCGAAAATATATCAGAATTGATAATACCAACACCCACTGGTTTTACAGCAGTTTTAAACCCACAAGATAAAACTATGGATTTTACCTGAGATAAATTAGAAAACGAAGATAATATAGAATATAGAGTATGTTATTCAGATCACCCTAATGGTTGTGATAGATATACAACATATACTACTAATGCGTATATGTTTGATGATATACTGCAAAAATATAAAATGAAATTGGATATATCTTCATTTACGGGTGAGTATTGATATTTTAGAATTTTTGCGCATGATATTACTCAGAACAAACAAGATTCTAATTTGAGTGATGATTTAGTGGTATCTATTATAGGCCCTTATTTTATTAATAATTATTTTGATGTAATAGAATATACAAATGATGAAAATAATTATATTATTTTAAAAGGTAGGGCAAAAAGGAATTTTAGCACCCAAACTTATTGTTGACAAGGACAATATAATTGTCATTATGGGGATATAGGTTGAGCAGAATTTTTTGCCGGTACTATTTATAATCAAAACAAAGAATTTATAAAATATACTGCGTTTTTATGTAAAACACCTCAAGAAATACTTTCTAATGGTTTAAATGCAGTATGCAATTATGAACAAGGTAAGGATTATTCATTATATCTTACTAAATATTCGAATTTTGATTTAGATACAAACAATAGTGCTTTATTGCAAACGTCAGATTTTGATCAAGCAAATCAAAATAATTTTATTATTTTGAGAACTACTGTTACTGGTAATATTCCAGCTTTTGATCCACAAAGGCATTATTATACTTATAAAGAATTTATTAACGAAGATATTACAACTACTACAAGTTCTACAACCAGTACTACAATACCCGCTATTTCTTCTACTACCACAACAACTGATACTACTCAGCCTCCTGATACTACAACCTCAACATCTACGTCGTCGACATCTACTACAACTTCTTCTACT
>CAYOES010000019.1:0-4226 GCA_964403105.1 uncultured Candidatus Saccharibacteria bacterium | reverse complement strand
TGATACTACAACCTCAACATCTACGTCGTCGACATCTACTACAACTTCTTCTACTGCCACAACAACTGATACTACTCAGCCTCCTGATACTACAACCTCAACATCTACGTCGTCGACATCTACTACAACTTCTTCTACTACCACAACAACTTGTACTACTCAGCCTCCTGATACTACAACCTCAACCTCTACAACAACATCTACCACAACTACCACAGCACCTAAAGTTTATACAAATCCTATGGTAGATATTTTAGATTTTTATACAGATTTGGAAGGATATGTTAGAATACGAGTAAGATTTTTGGAAAATGTAATTATGAAGTGACAATATGGAGACCAGGCACATTGTTATGGTTATGGTGAACCAAGAACTTGATTTTATCATTTTAGAATTTGACAAACTAGTTGAAATTCTCAAAATTTAGGATTATATCCAACTAAAGATTGAACTGATTGAACAGAGACTTGAAACCATGTTCAAAACTTTATGCAAAATCAAGTAGTTGATTTTTATGTTTCAAGTAATACGTGCGGTTATGCTTTAATGAAAGATAATTTGACTACTGATGATTGGGTGAATTTTTCAGGAGTACAAGGATCATATGGTTCTGTATGAGATGACGCAAATCATTATATGTGGTCTGGGCAAAAATCTTATTAGATGTTATATTTAATTTGGAGCAAAAACGTTGTTAAGGTTGGATAAGAATTATAGGGATATACTAATTTTTTGAATAAAAATTCTGTTTTTTGGTTTTTACTGGCATATTCGGGTATTTAGTATTCGAATATGCCAGTTTGTTTGAATAGTTTTAGTGCGGATTGAATATTATAGTGATAAAATGACTTATGTAAGTATTGTTTTTATTTTTTTGTTATAATAAGGTATTATTATATTACCACAACAAAACACATACAAAGGGTTGATATTTTTTTAAGAATATGTTAATATATAGTCATTAATTAAAAGTTTAAAATTATATTATGGCGAAAATTAAAGGATTATTACGAGGGTTTATTAGCAGTATGGGTAATATATTTCATAAAACATGATTTAAAATTACATTTCGTGTTTTAGTTGTTTTGTTTATAGTTAGTGCAATTGTAACACAGGGGTTTACTTATATACCTCGTTTGGGAGGTGTTAAAAATTATCCTGCTACAAAAAAAGCAATGGAATTTTTAAGTTCACAAATAGACCAGGCAAAACAAATGGGACAGCTTGATCCTACTGTACAAATAGAATTAGCTAATGCCAAAATTCAAAATGGAGTAATTGTTTTGACTGTTAAAATCGGAGGACAAGATTTAGATGCGTATATTACCAAAGATGGTTCTTTGTTTTTTCCTCAAGCATTTAATCTAAATCCCCAAGTTGAAAAATTTAGCGTCAAAAAGACTGATGTGGTAGATGTTAAATTATTTACTATGTCATATTGTCCATTTGGTAATGAGGCAGAAACTGCAATAATTCCTGTAGCTAAATTGTTGAATGGCTATGTAGATATTATTCCCCATTATGTTATATATTCTCAATATCCCAGTCCTGAATTATATAGTGAGTATTGTTTAGATAAAGAAGCAAAGTATTGCTCTATGCATGGTATACAAGAATTAAAACAAGATGTTCGAGAATTGTGTATCTGAAAATATCAGAAAAATCTTTATTGAGATTTTATTTCACAAGTTAATAGTATGTGTACTGTTGATAATATAAATACATGTTGAAAACCGATTGCTACTAATTTGAAGATAGATACCAATAAAATAGAAACATGCGAAAAAGAAGAAGCATCTGTTTTGTTGGACACTGAAGTACAATTAAATAATACATTACAAGTAGCTGGTTCTCCGATGTTATTTATTAATGAAACAGAATATACAGGATCTAGAACTCCTGAAGCATATAAAAATGCTATTTGCGATGCTTTTACTAAATCTAAGAGACCCAAAGTTTGCGATACTAAATTAAGTGCAGATGTAGGACAAGTATCAGGTAGTTGTAAATAAATTCTGTCCCAAAGACGTGGATTTACGTAGATTTAGATAATATGCTGATAATATCTAGATAGAATAAAGATACTGATACACGTGGATAAAATTAGAAGTATCAAAGTTTAAGAGAGTATAAATACTTAGCAACTAAAAAAGTTTAACAGTTTAATTATTTATTTAAAAGTATAAATGCTAATACATATTAGTTAAGGCAAAGTCAGATAGACAAATTCGGATTGTATTTTTTAAAATTACATAATTAAGAATTGTTATTTATTAAATGTTCAAAGCTATGTTGTTTATATAGCTTAGTAGAAGAGTTTGTTTTGTATCAACATAGCAACACCCACATTGACTTTGCCATATGGGCATGTAGCTCAGTGGAAGAGCGCATCTCTGATAAAGATGAGGCCGAAGGTCCGATCCCTTCCATGCCCACTTATAAAGTCGAAGTTGGGCGTGGTAATGACAAGGTTTGTAGTAAAAATAGTTATTAAAATCTTCTATTACCAATAAATATAACTGTTATATTTTTAGTTTCAACGCGTATTGATAGTATTGAATATTTGTTTTTGTATTTTGATATAAATTTATAATAATGGGCGGGCTTATAGTTTAATGGTAGAATACCTCATTTGCAATGAGGAGATGGCAGTTCGATTCTGCCTAGGTCCACTAATTTAGACATTAGCACTGAAAAATTATAAGCTGATTTCTGACGTTAATTCTCGCAAACTAAAATACTTATTATTTAATATATCTTTTACTAATTGCTTTACTTATATTTTATGAGAATATCTTTAGCGAATGAGTGTTGGAGTTGGCAAGATAATAGTAGTGTTCAATTTGATATTGAATATAATAAGCGAAATTTTTTAAATCTAATAGTTTATTGTTATATCGTATGTTTTTGGTGTATTGCGTTTTTTTAAGAAATATGCTAATATATAAAAGTAAACACAAAGGCTATTTTTTAATAATCAAGAAAAAGAACATCTATTTTAATTGGTTTTCTATTATTTAGTTTGAATTATATAATATTTAGAATATTATAAACGTTTTAGGAACTTAAAGATTATTATTTATGAATTTAATATTTATTGATTACATGCTAAATTATTTTAAATCTACTCGCTGGTCTATTATTTGAAAATAGATTGTTCTTTTTGTATTTAAATTACTAACATGCAAAATATACATTTTTTTATAATCGGTGCCAGTTGTTTGTTGCTTGGTGTTATTCTGGGGTATTTAATTAGACATTTTATTGGAGTATTAAAATCTGGATCTACAGAAGCTAAATTACAACAGAAAATTCAAAGTACTAAAGAAGAGGCAAAAATTATTATTTTAAAGGCCAAAGAAGAAGCAGCCAAAATTATTACCAATGCACAGGCAGAAGAGAAAGAAAGAAAAAGTCAATTGGATCAATTGGAGAGTCGTTTATTAAAACGAGAGGAACTTTTTGATCAAAAACAAAATGAATTAGAACAAGAACGTAAGAAATTAATGGGAGATATCGAAAAGGTTAAAATTATTAAGGAAGAATTGGCACACGCAAAAGAAATAGAAGATAAAAGATTGGAACAAATCGCTAATATGAGTAAGGAAGACGCTAAAAGTATTTTAGTAAAACATTATGAGGATGAGCATAAGGAGGAATTGTTAAAGATGCTACAAGATTTCGAACAAGTAAAAAAAGAAGAAGTTGAAAAACGGGTTGAAGATATAATTATTAATACAATACAAAGATATGGTCACGGCAATGCCTCTGAGACTATGATTTCTACTGTTGCTATTCCTTCAGAAGATATGAAAGGGAGAATTATTGGTAAAGAAGGTCGTAATATACACCATTTTGAAAAAGTGTCTGGTGTGGAAGTGATTATTGATGATTCCCCAGACATTATTACTTTAAGTTCTTTTAATCCAATTCGTCGAGAAATAGCCAGGATTGCGTTGGAAAAACTTATTCAAGATGGGAGAATTCAACCTGCTAAAATTGAAGAAAAAATTGCTTATGCTGAACAGGAAGTAAAAAATAGAATTAAAAAAGCTGGAGAAGATGCTGTGTATGAAGCTGGACTTTTAGATTTGCCATCTGAATTAATTACTTTACTTGGTAGATTAAATTATAGGACAAGCTATAGCCAGAATGTTTTGACTCATTCTTTGGAAGTAGCGAGTTTAGCGAGTATGCTTGCTTCAGAATTAGGAGCAAATGTAGA
>CAYOES010000018.1:0-9712 GCA_964403105.1 uncultured Candidatus Saccharibacteria bacterium | reverse complement strand
TATTTGTGTTTTATGTTTAAATATGTTCATAGCTATTGCTTTTTTTATAAAAATTAGATATAATTAATATAGTAATTTATTATGTATTATCATTTGGTTGTTATACTTTTGTATATTATATCATAAATCAAAATATTTTAAAATATAGCTATGGGTCTTTTTTCAAAAGTAGGATTAGGTATTGATATTGGTACTACCTCAATAAAAGTAGTAGAATTGGTTCAGACTGGAGGTGTGGCAAAATTATCTGGTTATGGTATTTTAGAAAACTATGCACATCTCGAAAGAATTAACGAAGCTATTCAAACTAGCAGTTTTAAAATTGTAGAAAAAAATACAGCTCAGTATTTGACTAATTTATTGAAACAGAGTAAAATAAAAAGCCGCGAGGCCAATATTTCTGTACCTCCGTTTTATACTTATATGAACTTAATAGAATTGCCTATTTTAAACCGAAAAGAATTGGAACAGGCAGTACATTATCAAGCAAGACAGTATGTCCCTATATCTTTGAATGATGTTATTTTAGATTGACAAGTTGTTAAACAAACAGATACAAGGCTTTATGTTTTATTGAGCGCTGTTCCAAAAGATATTATTGCAACATATACAACAATAGGTAGGCTTGCTAATATAAAAATTAAATCTATAGAATTAGAAGTTGTTAGTCAAGTTCGTTCTTTATTAAAAAACGAAAGGGGATTGGTGGCATTGGTAGATATAGGGGGGCGTGTTACATCAATTGCTATTGTAGATGAAGGTATACCACAACTAATGCGTACTATTGATACAGCTGGTGGAGATTTGACGCAAGTAGTCGCGACTGGTTTGGCGATTTCTCCAATACGAGCAGAAGAAATTAAACGTCTTTATGGTTTGGCATCTCCACGTGGGCAAGAAGATATTACAAGGATTATGTTGCCTTTGCTTGGTGTAATAAAGCAAGAGATTTTAAGGGAAATTTCGAATTTTAATAAAAAAACAAATCGAATAGTAGAAAAAATGTATTTAACTGGTGGCATAGCTAATTTGCCTGGTATTATAGATGATTTTATGAGAGATTTACGTATTCAAGTTATTAAAGGGGATCCATTTTCTTTAAACATTGTAAATTACGATAAAATAATAGAACCTGTTATAAAAGAAATAGGCACTAGTTTATCTTGCGCATGTGGTTTGGCATTAAGAGAATTTAAATAATTATATTATACAAATTATATCAAACAACAACTCTATTATTTTAAGATATTCTTAGAGTTATGACTACAATTAGATTAGATAGTTATTTTATATATAATAACTAGACAAAAGTAAAAAATGTTTAAAACACTTGCATTTTTTAAAAAAATGCTATATAATTATATATATAGATTTGTAATATAGATTATATATACGAATTTCTCGATGAATTAGATATTATAAATCGAATAATATACAATAGCTTAATCAGATAATTCGATTTATGTAATATATTTAATATATTGTAAAATGGCAATAAATACTTCAAATATACAATTTAATGAGTCTAAAACTACCCAAACTACTTGGCCAAAAGGGTTTTTAATTTTAACAATTGTTCTATTATGCTGTGTAATAGCGAGTGTTTTTGTTATTCAATTTTTGTCTAAACAAAGTTCTAAAACGTTAGCTCAATTAGACCAAGATATAGAGGTAGAGAAACAAGTTTTTTCTTCCGATACTTCTAACGAGCTGGCAAATTTCCAAAATGAATTATACAATGTCCAGATCCTATTAAAAAATCATGTTTGAGTTTCTATCGCTCTTACAAAAATAGCTATGAATACTTTGCCACAAGTTGCTTTTCAAAACTTAGATATAGATTATAATACAAAACAAATAGAAATTCAAGGTGTGACTCAAAATAATGAAATGGTTGCTAAGGCGACATATGTATTTTCTCATATGGATGGTGTAAAACAAGCAAATTTAAAAAATGTTAAGAAAGATATTTCTGGGGTGTCTTTTGTTATTGTGTTAGATGTTAGTGATACATTTTTTAAACAATAAATAAATTTATTAGTAAATTTGTTTTATGAAAGAAACAACTAAACAAACTGTAGCAATATTATCAATTACTGTTCTTTTGGGGGTGAGTATATTTGTGTTCTTGAAATTTACCTTACCTGCTTTTGATAATTTTATAGCTTTGAAAACCCAAATTACTGAAAAACAACAGATTAAGGCAGAACTCACAAGGCGTAAGCAAGTTGTTATGGATATTTATAGTAAATATCAAACTATAGGTGCTGATTTAGATAGAATAAGATTGGCCTTACCTTCTGATCCACAATTGGCTGAAGTTTTATCTTCTTTGAATACAATAGCAAGTACAAGTAATATAGTTTTGGGTGATATAAGTTTTAGAGAGCTATCACCTGTAAAAACAACTAGTAAAACAAAAAATCAGGTTCCTTATACTACTATTGAAGTAACAATTAATGTGGAAGGGTCTTTTGTAAATATTCAGACATTTGTGCAAGAAATAGAAAGAGAGATACGCATTATGGATATTAAGCAATTAATTATCCATTCAGTAATGATGACGCCTCAACTTAGTTCCAATAAAACTACCAGCAAAACTAAAAATTATAATATACCTTCATTATTAAAAACAAATATAATTTTACATACATATTATCAACCTTAATATTTTAACTATATTGTAATGGCTATTCAAATACAACAACAAAAAAAGAAAAATCCAATTTTATTAATATTATTGATTGTAGTGGTAATTATTTTTGTTGGTTTTAAAATAATCCAAAAATTAAATACCACCAAAATTATAAATATATCTCAGTCTGGTACTAAAGAGTTAGCTGATATTAAAAATACAGAAAATATAGACAATATTATGTTAGATATTAATAGGGTGTTACAAGATGGAGTGTTTCAACAATTAGTATCACATAGTTCGCTTGATGTAATAATAGATATGATAGGGAAAGAAGATCCGTTTTCTCGATAGGAATTTATTATATTTGTGTTTTGTATGTTATTTTTAAAATAATTTTATGATTCAAGAAGATATTTTATTAGAAGCGTTAAAACAAAAAGGCTATAAATTAGACTCCAAAGAATTGAAAGAGGAAACACAATTATTTCATAAAAGTTTAGAGGAACTTTTAGTAGAAAAAAATTTGATAGCCGAAGATGCCTTAGCTGTAGTAAAGGGCGAAATTTTAAATTTACCTGTTAAAATTTTTGATAAAAAAGAAGTTGTTGATAAAAATATTTTGAATATTATAGAAGAAAGTGCTGCTAGAAATTATAAGGTGGCAGTGTTTAATAAAGATAACGATTATGTTTATATAGCTGCTTTATATCCTGAGGACAACAAATGTTTTGAAGCAATGAATTTTATTGCTAAACAATTGGGAGTAAAATTAAAATTATATGTTACTACTTATAGTGGCTTACAGAGAATTTGGAGAAATTATGGTAATTTTGCTGAAAATCTGGCAAATATTTTAAAGGAATTACAGCAAAAAATAGGGTTACAATTGAAACAAGGAAGTTCAGCACAAAATATTGTGAATTTTAAAACAATAGAAAGTACTTTGGTAGAAGAAGCACCAATTATTAAACTAATTAGTACTATTTTAACAGAAGCTGTCAGGTTGGGCGCTTCAGATGTACATTTCGAACCAACACAAAGAGTATTGCGAGTGAGATTTCGTGTTGATGGAGTTTTATATACAGCCGTATTATTACCATTAGATATTCATTCAGCAATTATTTCTAGAATTAAAATTATGTCTAGTTTACAAATTGATGAAATGCGTATACCACAAGACGGCAGGTTTCGTACAATTATTGATGAAAAACCAATTGATTTTCGTGTATCTACTTTTCCAACAAGCTATGGAGAAAAGGTGGCTATAAGAGTTTTGGATCCAACTGTTGGATTGTTGGGAGTGCATCAGTTAGGTTTAAATAATTATGAAATAAATAAAGTTAATACAGCTATCGCTCGACCTTATGGTATGATTTTAGTGTCTGGACCAACAGGTTCTGGTAAAACTACTACATTATATGCGTTATTACAGAAATTAAATAAAGATGCTGATAATATTGTTACGTTAGAAGATCCTGTAGAATATACATTAGAAGGGATTAATCAATCGCAAGTTTTACCAGAAATAAACTATACTTTTGCAAGAGGTCTCAGACATATTGTCCGTCAGGATCCTGATATAATAATGGTAGGTGAAATTCGTGATTCCGAAACAGCTGAACTGGCGATTCATGCAGCGCTAACTGGACATTTAGTATTATCGACTATCCATACTAATAATGCTATAGGAGTAATACCAAGATTATTAGATCTGGGTATACAGAAGTTTTTGATTCCTTCTACATTGAATATGGTAATATCACAAAGATTAGTGCGTAAACTTTGTCCATTATGTAAAAAAGAAAGAGAAGCAAATATAGAAGAGACACAAATTATTGATGAAGCTTTAAAAAATATGCCAAAAGAATTAATTGGCAATTTAGGTGCTAGACCTTATAAAATTTTTGATCCAGTAGGTTGTTCAGAATGTAATAATAAAGGGTATAAAGGGAGAGTGGGATTATTTGAAGTTTTGGAAATGTCGCCACAAATGGAAAATATTATATTGGGTAATATGTCAGAAACACAATTACAAGTAGAGGCTCAAAAAGCAGGTATGATTACATTGCGACAGGATGCAATTTTGAAAGTGTTGAGTGGGACTACTTCTATAGAAGAAGCAATTAGTGAAACTTAATTAGAGTATTAGAGTTGTTAATGGCTTTTTTAAAAAAGCCATTAAACACTAATTCATAATTTAATACAACTACAATTAAAATATATTAAATTTATTATTGTGGAAGAAAATAAACATTCTCAAAAATTAGTAGACCTTTTATTTCTTGCTGCTAAACAAGGAGCATCAGATTTACATTTGAGTATTGGCAAAAAACCTATTATAAGAATAGATGGTAAGCTTATTATAATAAATAAAGAAGAAATTATTACTCCAGAATTAATGGCTGATTATATTGCAGCTATTTTGACAGATGAGCAAGAAGAAATGCTATTGCATAATAAAGAAATCGATTTTGCTTTTTCTTTAGAAGATAAAATTCGTTTTCGTTCTAATATTTATTTCCAGCGTGGGTATTTAGCCGCAGCTTTTCGTTTGATCCCTATGCATATTAGAACTATTGAAGAATTAAATTTGCCTCCAATTTTACATAGTTTTACTAATTACAATCAGGGATTAATTTTGGTAGTAGGACCAGCTGGCCATGGTAAAACAACTACTTTGGCAGCAATGATTGATGAAATTAATCACAAGCGCATGGATCATATTATAACAATTGAAGATCCTATTGAATATACTTTTGTAGCTGATAGAGCGTTAATTAGCCAAAGAGAAGTAGGTGGAGATACTTTAAATTTTAATAATGGATTAAGAGCATCTTTGCGTCAAGATCCAGATGTAATTATGATAGGTGAAATGCGTGATCCAGAATCTATTGCTATTGCCCTAACAGCTGCGGAAACAGGACATTTGGTATTTTCGACTTTGCATACTAATTCTGCGGTACAAACTATTGATCGTATTATTGATAGTTTTCCAGCAACTCAACAATCACAAATAAGGTCACAATTATCAGCGGTGTTAGTTGGTATAGTTTCAGAGCGTTTAGTCCCACGTATTCAAGGTGGACGAATTCCTGCTTGTGAGCTTTTGATAATGAATACAGCAGCTCGCAGTTTAATTCGTGAAAACAAAACTTATCAAATTGATTTAGTAGTAGAAACTGGATTAAAAGAAGGAATGATGACTTTGAATAGAGCTTTGTCAGATTTAGTTAGAAGAAGAGAAATATCTATGGAAACAGCGAAATTGTATTCTTTGAACCCTGAAGAACTACGAAGTTTGCTTATTTAAATTAAGAACCAAAATACAAAATGACAAATCAAAATTAAAAAACGACTTTAATAAATATATTTTTTAAACTTATTAACTTTTGAGGAGAAAAAATAATTTTGACATTTGATATGTATTTTTAATATTTAATCTTTAATTTAATTTTTAATATTTAATTTAACTATGGAGTTTATTTATAAAGCAAAAGATCTAAAAGGAGCAGAAAAAATTGGTAAAATAGAGGCACGATCGGAAGATCTGGCTGTTCAATTATTACAGGGGTATGGTTTAATAGTTTATGATTTAAAGGCAGTAGAGAACCAAGGTATTTTTGATAAACTATTTGGCAAGAAAAAACATATAGGTACAAAAGAATTGTCATTATTTTTACGTCAATTTTCTACTTTGTTATCATCCAAAGTGCCTTTGATGGATTCATTAAAAACTTTGTTAGCCCAAACTAATAGTAGTGCTTTAAAAGATATGATTTTTAATTTAATTTCAGGTATTGATGCTGGATTATCTTTATCGCAAGCTATGTCAAGAGAGAGTAATATTTTTTCTTCTTTTTATATTGAAATGGTACGTTCAGGAGAAATTTCTGGTAGACTTGAAGAGGTTTTTAATTATTTAGCTGATTATGCGGAAAACGAAGCTAATTTAAATACAAAAGCAAAATCAGCTATGATTTATCCAATATTTATTATAGTGATATTTTTGCTTGTTGGTACAATTATATCTATAAGTGTTGCGCCACAAATGATGGATATTTTTCAAGAATTTGGTCAAAACCCACCTTTATTAACTAGAATATTGATTGGTTTTGGTCAGTTTTTAATGGATTGGGGTATTATTGTAGGTGTGATAATTGTGGGAGTAATAATTGCGATGATAAATTATTTTAAAACTAAAGAAGGACAAAATGTTTTGTCGTTCTGATCTATGAAGATACCCATTATTGGTAATATTTATAAAGCGATTTATATATCTCGTTTTGCTGAATCTTTTGGTACATTATTACATGGTGGAATCCCTGTAGTGCAGGCATTGGAAGTAGCTGGGAGCGCAACAGGTAATTTTGTGTTTGATGCCATAGGAAAAGAAGTAGCCGAGGGAGTAAGAAGAGGAGAGCCCATTAGTAAATTATTGCAAAATTATCCAGAATATTTTCCACCATTAGTTTCTCAAATGGTGTATGTTGGAGAAAATACTGGAAGATTAGATACTTTATTAAAACGTATTTCAGTTTATTATTTTAATGAAGTAGAAAACGGATTTAAAGTATTACTTGAAATGATTCAGCCAGTTTTGATTGTGGTGATTGCTATTTTTGTAGGGATTTTAATTGCTGGTGTTTTGTTACCGATTTATCAATTAGCAGAGGTGGCATAGTTTTATAGAATATCAAAAATCAGAATTATAAAATGTTCATAAAAAGTAAGTAGTAGAATAAATACTGATAACCAAATAACAAATTCTTGTAAATAATTTAATTTTCAATTATGGATTTAAATAATCTTTGTAAAGAGATTCGTAAAGAAATTATTGAGATAACTTATGAAGCACAATCTGGACATACTGCTGGCCCCTTGGGCGCTGTGGAGCAATATGTTAGTTTATATTTTTCTGGTATTTTAAAAGAAAATGATAAAATAATTATTTCCAATGGTCATTATGCTCCTTTATTCTATATAATTTTGGCCCATAAAGGGTATTTAGAGAAATCTAAATTAAAAACTTTACGAAAATTTGGGTCAGCACTACAAGGGCATCCTCATAGAGGTGATATTCAAGGTATAGAAAATACTTCTGGTCCAGTAGGTGAAGGATTGTCGCAAGCTATTGGTGTGTGTATTGCTAGCAATTTAGATAAAAACAACAATCAAATTTATTGTTTAATGGGAGATGGGGAGCATGATGAGGGTAATGTTTGAGAAGCAGTAATGTTAGCAGGCAAATTAAAATTAGAAAATTTAACTGCCATTATTGATAGAAATTATATTCAGATTGATGGTGGTACTGAGGATGTTATGCCTTTAGACCCTTTGAAAGCAAAATATGAGAGTTTTGGATGAAGTGTTTTAGAAGTTGATGGACATAATATTAAACAAATTATTAATGCGTTAATAAAAGCTAAAAAAATTTGAGACAAACCTGTAGTAATTATTTGTCGTACTACGCCTGGTAAAGGAGTATCTTTTATTGAACATAATTATGCTTGGCATGGAAAGGTCGTTAATAAAGAAGAAAAAGAAAGGGCATTGCAAGAGATCAATGCTTTTAATAATTTATAATTTTATATATATTTATTATGAATTTAGAATCAAAGAAAAACATATCTGCTTATAGTGAATCAGCAAAAAAACCAACAAAAGATCAAAAAGATTGAAATACTAATCAAACTATAAACAAAAAAGATGTTATAGCTATACAAAATAGGTTAATTAAAATTGTCGAAGATTTAAAGCATAAAAATAAAGGTCTATGGACACCTCAATTTGAATCTGATACAAAAAATATAGATGATTTGCAAACACTTCTGACATTTTATAATTATTCGCCTAGATTAACAAGTCGGGCCTTGAAAAACGTAATAGATGATTCGACTATTAGAAAGTTGATAAAAAAACATCGGGAAGAGTTTTATAATACTTGAATTTTGGGTTCTGTGGCACAGAGAAAAAAAGAAGCATTTACACAACATGATAGTTATGATATAACGTTAAGACAAAGAAATGAAAATGAGGTAGCAACTATTATGGATATAGAAAACGTATTAGATAAATTTTTACGAGCAAAACTTGTGGCGGCCAAAGGTGATAAAACAAAAATGAGCAAAATTGATAAATTGTTGGATAGGGTTTCTGATGATGCCATAGAAATTTTTAATACAGCCAAACATATAAATAAACATTATGATAAGTCTACTATCAAAGAAGCTTTTTATAAATGATGTGTTAAACATAAAATCGAATATCCCGATAATAGTAAACCTCAACAAGAACAAAATAAATAATTCATTATGTTGAATTTATCTTTAAAATTAAATTCAAAAATATTTGATCAAAATATTATAACCGAATCTATGCGCGAAGGATTTGGACAAGGTTTAGTGATAGCAGGAGAAAAAAATAAAAATGTAATGGCTTTGTGCGCTGATTTAACTGATTCTTTAAAAATGAATTTATTTAAAAATCGTTTTCCAAAGAGATTTATTGAAGTAGGTATTGCTGAACAAAATTTAGCAACTGTTGCATCTGGATTAGCGTCTTGCGGGAAAATTCCTTTTATTGGATCTTTTGCTGTGTTTTCGCCTGGTAGAAATTGAGAACAAATAAGGACAAGCATTTGTTATAATAATGTACCAGTAAAAATTGTTGGTTCGCATGCTGGATTAAATGTTGGTCCTGATGGGGCAACGCACCAGGCATTAGAAGATATTGCGTTAATGCGCGTTTTGCCTAATATGATTGTAGAAGTGCCATGTGATTATTTTGAAGCAATAAAAGCTACTACCTTAATTGCAGAAAATGGAAAACCGAGTTATTTAAGATTAGAAAGAGAACCTTCTGTGGCTATTACGTCATTATTGTCTCCTTTTGAAATAGGTGTTGCGTATGCTTTGTGAATAGGAGATGTTCCGGATGTTTTAATTATTGGCTGTGGTTCTGGTTTATATGAAGCGTTATTGGCAGCTAAAGAATTGAAAAAAGAGCAAATAGAAGTAGTAGTTTTGAATAATCATACAATTAAACCAATGGATGAAAAAACAATTTTGCAATGAG
>CAYOES010000017.1:0-9810 GCA_964403105.1 uncultured Candidatus Saccharibacteria bacterium | reverse complement strand
ATTCATAATATATTGTTTTTTAACCGAACTTTTGTTTTAACTTTTTATATGATTATAAGTATATCAAATTTTTTTGAATTTAACAATACTTTTGATACTATAAATTAAAAAAGTGTTTTTGTCAAAAAGTGTTTTAAAAATTAAAAAACAGCTTTTATTCCAAAACAAAAGCTGTTTTATATATAGCCATTCATTGTGACACTTTTAATAAATCTTAACAATTTGATATTTTATATCTTTTTTAGGAGTTTGCACAATTACAATATCTCCTACTTGTTTATTTAACAAAGCTTTGCCCAGAGGCGAATCTTGCGAAATCTTACCTGTTGCAGGCGATGCTTCTATAGAAGTAACTATTTGAACTGTTTTAATATCATCTGTTGGTTTATCTACTAATTTCAAATCTACTGTTGACCCCAATACTACAATCTTATTAGTACGATTGGCAACTTGGATAACATTAGCATTGCGAATAATTTCTTCCAACTCCATAATTCGAGTTTCAATAACGCCCTGATTTTCACGTGCCTCTTCATATTCAGAATTTTCTGATAAATCACCATAGCCCTTAGCAACTTTAATTCTCGCAATAGCTTCCTTACGTTGAACTTTTAAATTATCCAGCTCTGCTTTTAATTTTTCTAATGCTTCTTTTGTTAAAGAATATTTTGCTTTAATCATAAAATAATTTTAATAACATCTTAAAAATTTTCCGACTATTTACCAATTATTACCAAAAATGTAATAATTTATGAATTATATGGGCTTAATTACACTATAAATATTTATTAAAAGCACCCCCGAAACAGTGCTTATGACATTTTATTTATTATTATAGCTCATAATAAGCTAATATAAAATGATTGTTAGTGTAGCATACTTTTATAAAAATTGCAAGTCAAGCGTGCACCAATGAATTTATAACTATTTTCGATAATTCTTAAGTATTTTTGGAATTTAACAATAGATTGTATAATATATTTTTATTTGATAAATCTATTGTTATAGTCCAAAAATTATATTATATTTATATCAAAGTATTTTTGGAATTTAACAATAGGTTTAATATCATATTGTTATTTATGAAATCTATTGTTATAGTATCAGCGCATAACTTGATCTACTACTGGTATAGCTACTACTGAACCTTCGGGAGGTTCTTCCAATAACACCAAAACTAAAATTTCAGGATTTTCATATGGAGCATAAGCTACAAAAAAAGCATTTGTTTTTTGTCCACCCGCAATTTGTGGAGTACCAGTTTTACCTGCTACTTTCATATCTGTTAAATTGTTTAACATTTGAGCAGAGCCCATTGTTACTACCCCCCTCATACCCTCTTGAACAACTTTAAATTTATCTAATGTTATATCCAATTTATTCAACACTTGTGCATTATTAACAAAAACAATAGCATTATTTTCATTAATAATTTTGGACACAATATAGGGTTTCATAATATTACCATTGTTGGCAATTGATGCTATATAGTAAGCAATTTGGATAGGGGTTATTAATAAATCACCTTGGCCAATAGATACATTATAAGTATCGCCTAAATATCAAGTAGGATCTGTTTTATTGTGCGTCTTTTTTCATTCTGGGTCTGGCAAAATACCATCTTTTTCTCCTAATAAATCAATCCCCAGCGCTTTTGCTAAATGGAATTTTTCTCAATATTGTTTTAATCTTCTAATACCCAAACCTTCAATATCTTTATATCCACCTCCCAAAGCATAAAAATAAATATTACAAGAATAAGCTATTGCTTTTCTCATATCTACAATACCATGATTTTTCCAATCCCTAAATATACTTGGATGTTTAGCGTCATAAGGGTTAGGTATCACTATTGCGTCTTCATCAACAATTGTTTTATCAGGATCAATAGTGTGCTCTTGTAATGCTGCTATAGCTACCAAAGGTTTTATGGTAGACCCTGGAGCATACAACCCTGATATTACTCTATTGATAAATGGCATATAGATATTACTTGTCATCTTATCAATATCTGCTCGAGGCGACCCCTTGGTCAACGTATTTACATCTATAGATGGAAAACTTACCAAAGCCAATACTTCTCCTGTTTGGGGATTTATAGCCAATCCTGCTCCTTTGTGAATATGCAAATTTGTTATAGTTGTTTTTAAATCTTTGTATAGTTCTAATTGTAAATCTTTATCTATTGTAGTTATTAAATTGTTTCCTGGTTTTGCTTTTATTTCTCCCAAGTTTGGATTTATTTCAGATCGCGCATTTATTTCCATTAATTGTTTACCTGATACTCCGTGTAAATATTGTTCATAATATTTTTCTATACCCATTTTACCAATTATATCTGATATTGGATATTGTGGATTTTCTTGTATGTCTATATTATCCATTTTACCAGTATACCCCAATATATGCGAAAACGCTTCTGGGTCTACATAATATCGAGAATAATCTTCTACCAAATAAAACCCTTTTTTATCTTGCTCAGTAATTTCTGATTCAAATTTACGAGCTTCTTCTATTGAAACATTGGTTTTTAATAAAATTGGTTCCACATACGATAACTGACGATTAGTATATTTTGCTTTTATATCATCAAATGATAAACCAAAAATATTAGCAATTTTTAATGTCAATTCATCTTGTTTAGAATTCTGTAATATATCCCTCGGTGATAATATCAAACTGAATGTCAAAGAATTTTCCACCAGGGGTTTCCCATATCTATCAAAAATAATACCCCTTGGTGCTTTTATAGGAATATAACGTAATCTATTAGTCTCTGACAACTGATAAAAAAAATTGCCTTTTATAATACTTAAATAAAATACCCGAGCATAAAGTATAAACAAACAAACACCAATAACTACAAAAATAATAAAAATATTCTTTGTGCTTATAGGAGTTTCAAGTTTTTCTAATGTTTCACCATTTCTATCTAATGCCCGACGATCCAACAAAACCTCTTCTAAATCAATTTTTGGTTTTTTATATTTTGCTTGCATAAATAAACTATTAAACTTAATAGCAAAAAAGTCCATAAACTATTTATCAATATATTTCAAGACAATACTTTAAACATACTCCAGTATGCACAAAACAAAATCAAATAATACAAACTAACAAACAATGCCCCTAAAATAATCTGTGTTGTTTTTACTTCAAAATCAGTAATTCTAGAAACAAAAAAAGCTATTACCAAAAGTCCCAACAATACCATAGAGCTTACACCCAATAAATTACCTCGCGATATATCCAAAACAAGTCCTCCTAATATTCAAAATGGTAAATTAAATAATAAAGGTTCTCTAAACAATAAAATAATCAAAAAAATTAAAATCAAATTAGGCCGAAAATAAATATTAAGATTAGGTAATACAGCTAATGATATTAATATTACTAATAAAAACAAAATGGTATTATATACATATTTGGCAAACATAATAATTAACTTTGGGCGGATAAATAAATCCGCGATTTGTTATGATTTTCTTATACGTTTAACAAGATCTATATAATTTTATCCTATCCATACTGCTATCGTTTTCTTCACTGAGGCGCTCTTCTCGCTTTATGTAAACCATATTTTTTCCTTTCTACTTTCCTTGGGTCTCGAGTCAACATCCCTGATACTCTTAATATATGATTAGTATCTGGGAACATTTTATCCAATAATCGAGCAATTCCCAACCTTGATGCCTCTGCTTGTCCAGTTAAACCTCCGCCTGATACTTTTATAGTAATACCTATTTTGTTTAGCATATCAGTTAATTTTAATGGCTCAAGCAATTTTTCTTGAAGCTCTATATTAGGAAAATATTGTTCCAGAGTAATATCATTTATAGTAATCCCTTTTTTATTTATTCACCCCCTCACTCTAACCGTGGATGTTTTTCTTCTACCAATAGCTTCTACATAACGCTCAATATTGTTTTCTTCTTTATTTGATATTTTTGTTTCAGGTTTATCAACATTTTTGGGTTTAATATGTTTTGATGTCTTACCTGATGTTTTTGATGTTTTTGTAGTTTTTTCTTTAGTCTTGCTAACCATAATATTAAAGTTTAATTATTAGATGTTTTAATCTTTTATCTCGCAATGAATTTTTAGGCAACATACCTCGCACTGTATCCTTAAAAGCTTTCTCAGTTTTATTCTTAAATTTAAACTCCAAAGTCTCATGTTTCAAATGACCCAAATAATCAGTATGGTGATAATAGATTTTTTGTTTTAATTTATTACCTGTAAATTTAACTTTTGATAAATTTTCTACTACTACTATATTATTACCAACTTTATTTTTAGCATAATCAGCCGAATTTTTATTTTGTAATATATTTGCTACTTCAACTGCCAATCGGCCTCAGCTTTTATTAGTTGCATCAATTATAAATGTTTTAGTTTTGGTATCCATATTTATAAAGTTTAAACTAATTCTAAAATAACCATTTTGGCAGAATCTTTTACACGTGGTTTTTCTATTTTCAAAACCCTCGTATATCCCCCTGGTCGATCAACATATCTTTTGGCTAAATCATAATAAATTTTATTAGCTGCTTTTTCTGGCACCTTAGACAAAACATATCTCAAAGCATTGACATCTTGCTTTTTAGCTCGTGTAATCAATCTTTCTAAATAGGGTTTTACCATTGATGCCTTGGCTTTGGTAGTTGTAATTCTTTCTTTCATTACTAAATTATAAGTCAAAATCTTAACCAAAGCTTTTCTCTGGTCTGTTTTTCTATGTAATTTTTTACCTTTATTTAAATGTCTCATATTATTCTTTCAATTGAAAATTATTATTATTAATAAAATCCAAAATCTCTTGTCGAGATTTTTGACCCAAACCTTCTAATTCTTTCATTGCGGTTTGGCTTATTTTGAGTAGCCCTCCCAATGTCTTTATATTATTACGCTTTAAAGCATTTATGGATCTGTTAGACAAAGGTAAATCCTCTATTTTAGTATCCAGTGCTATATTATTTTCGTTGTTTTTCTCAGACTTAGGTTTTGCTACTGATTGTTTGCTTATTTCATCAGCAATTCAAGCAAAATGTTGTGCTAAAATATTTGATGCATCTTGTAAAGCTTCTCCTGGGCTTATTGTACCATCAGTCTCGACTGTTATAATTAAACGATTATAATCTACTCTTCCTTTACAACGCATATCTTCTACCACAAAATTAACCTTTGTTACTGGCGAAAAAATTGAATCCAACAAAATTACTCCAACTGGCAATTTTTCTCTTGCCACCTCTTCACTTGGTCTATAACCAGTGCCCTTCTCAACAGTCATTTCTATTTCAAGATCAGTTTTTTTATCAGTCAAAGTAGCAATATGTAAATTTGGATTTATTATCTGTACCATAGAATTGGGCTGAATATCCGAGGCTTTTACTTCTTTTTCTCCTTTTACATCTAAATTTAGAATTTGAGGCTCATCAGAAAACATTTTTACTCGCAAACCTTTAAGATTTAAAATAATATCTAAGACCGTCTCATAGACTCCTGGTAAAGTAGCAAATTCATGAGGAGCATTTTTAATTTTTA
Source organism: uncultured Candidatus Saccharibacteria bacterium (assembly GCA_964403105.1). Taxonomy (GTDB): domain Bacteria; phylum Patescibacteriota; class Minisyncoccia; order UBA6257; family JAKLIH01; genus CAZFNU01. The sequence continues at coordinate 4,266 of CAYOES010000017.1, read as the reverse complement.
CATAAGTAATAGCCGCACCCTCCAAAGAAGAAAGTAATACTCTTCGTAAAGCATTACCAATAGTAACACCATAATTAGGATACAAACCATCTATTTGGAATGTTCCTCTATTAGCACCTTCTTCAATTTTTTTAATTTCCATAGGTAAACTAATCATTGTAATAAATTTAATAAATTATTATATACAAAATTTAATATTTTATATAGCTACCAAAAAAGTAAAAACTCAAATTCTAATTTTTATTTTCATAAATAATTTCTAAGTTTTTAACACTAGACCTCAAAAGTCAAAAATAGAAATCAAAGAAAATAAAAATTGCTTTTCCTTTTTTGTATTAATACTTGTTTATATAATTAATTTGATTTATTTGTTTTTTTATGAGAAGCTCTCGACTACTGACGCAAAATCAAAACCTATTTCACTAATATCTGGCTCAGCAACAATTTTGGCAATACCTTTATTTTTATCAAAGCTAATCCATTTAGGAATATTGGCTTCTCGAACATTTTCTAATCGTTTTTTAAATGACTCTTGTTTCATAGAACTAGGACGAATTTGAATTTCGCTACCTACATTTAAAACAGCCGAGGCAACATCATGCCTTTTGCCATTTACCAAAAAATGTCCATGACTTACCAATTGTCTTGCATCAGTACGTGATTTTGCTATACCTAAATAAAAAACTACTGTATCAATACGTTTTTCCAACAATTTTGCCAAATTATCAGGAGTAGATCCAGACATCAAAAATGCTTTATTATAAAACCTTTTCAAATTATCTTCATTTAAACCATAAATTAGTTTAATTTCTTGTTTATTTTTTAGCTGTTGCTGATAAGTTGATAAAGTTTTTCTATATTGTTTTCTGCTTTTGTCTCTACCTGGAGGAAATGGTCGCCTATTCATTATACACTTATCAGAAAAACATTTATCCCCTTTGAGAAATAATTTTTTACCATTTGCTCTACATTTTTTACATTTTGCATCTAATACCATAATATAAATTAATACTTTTTTAATTTTAAATTTTATAAGTAAATACAATCCCAAAAATGTTTATTCACACAGATTAATATATAGATTAATACAAATTTCTACTTCTCTTAGCTAATAACTATTTATTAATTGTGCATTGTTTATTGCTCTGTTAATATTACATCCTTCGTGCTTTTGGTGGTTTTGGTCCATTATGAGGTAAAGGGGTAACATCATATACTGTTCGAATATTAATTCCTAAATTTGCCCCATAAGTAATCAAAGATCTTAAAGCAGTTTCTCTGCCACGACCTATACCTTTAATTTTTACTACTGCTTCAAAAGGACATCATTTTTTAGATTTTTCTATCAAAGTCTCTGCTACTTTTGAGGCAGCATAAGGAGTAGATTTTTTAGTACCAGAAAAACCAATCGCTCCAGCTGATGATGTAGCTAAAATATTACCAGATTCATCAGCCAATTGAATTATTGTATTATTAAAAGTTGAATTCACAAAAATAATAGCCTTTTGTAGTGATTTAGATGATTTACCTTTTTTCTCCGCCTTTTTTGCTGAACTTGATACTTTTTCTGCTTCATCTGTATTTGAAGATTTTGTTATAATTCTTTTTTTACCCATTGTAAATAAATTTAAAAATTTCCTAACTTTTATTTTTTATTATCTAATTCTATGTAGGAGTTGCGGCTTTCTTTCTTCCTGACCCCACAGTTATTTTCTTACGACCCCTAACTGTTCTGGCATTTGTTTTTGTTCTTTGCCCGTGACAAGGCAAATGTTTAATATGTCTTGCGCCTCTAAATGAATTAATATTCACAAGCCGAGTAATATCTTTTTTTATTACTCTACGAAGATCTCCTTCAATTGTAAAATTTTTTTCAATATATTCTTGAATCCTTTTGATTTCTTCTGGAGTCAAATCTTTTGTCTTTTTTGTAAGATCAACTTTGGTATTTTCCAAAATTTTTACAGCCAAAGAATGCCCTATACCATATATATATGGTAAAGAGTAAGCTATTTGTTTGTTATCTGGGATATTAATTCCACAAATTCTTGTCATATATTCAAATTTAAAGTCAAGAACTACTGGTCAAAGGCTTATAGCAAAAAGCCATTAAACTTTTTATCCTTGTCTTTGTTTATGTTTTGGATTCTTTTTACAGATTACAAAAACTCGGCCTTTACGACGAACTATTTTACAATCTTTACAAATTTTTTTAACAGATGCCTTTACTTTCATAATACAATTTTTATATTAACAGTATTTTTAAAACCAATTCTATTTTATTAAAAGAAAAATTTAGTAGCGATAGATTATTCTGCCCCTACTATCATCATATGCGGACATTTCAATTTTTACTCTATCGCCTACTAAAATTTTAATAAAATTCATTCTTAATTTACCGGCCAAATAAGCCAAAATTTCTCTGCCATCATCTAATTTCACACGAAAAGTTGTTGAGGGCAACGATTCTGTAACAACGCCATCAATAATCAAATTCTTATTTTTTTGTTCTGAATTCATATATTTAGTATTTTTAACTTCGAATTTATATATTTTTATATTTTATAACCAGTATATTCAACCATTAGCTATCCTAAAGCCTATTTCTTTATATACCTTTATATACTACTAAAAAAACGCAAATTAGTCAAGAGTTACATCAATTTTCTCTTTGGCAGCAGGCAACGCATTCAATCAAAACGGAGATAGCTTTATTTTGGTATTTTCTATTTTTTCATTATTAGACAAAAGTTTTTTAACTTCTTCAATACTTTTACCTTTAATTTGTCCTATAATTTCTTCTTTATTTAAACTTTTTGTCACCGGATAATCACAAATTACATAAAATGATAAACTTCCTTTGTCTATATCCAATTTTAAATTAGAAAAAATATATTCAGGATTGCCATATAATTGATCTATAGGTAAAAGCGCAGATGATAAATTCTTTTTGACCAATTCATCCAAATCTTTGTTGGCTATAATAATAGTTTGTATTTCTCCTGACACTGATACTTTAAATTTAGCAACACTATCACCAACTTTAACATTAGGTGTTATATTGCCTACTTTTGTTACCACAGCTTCCTTAAACACTCGTTCATCTTTGGAAATTTGTTTATTTAATTCTTCATTTAGTACTTTAAATAATTCGTCTGTGATAACATTTTCTGCATTCTTAATATCTCCCTGGGAAACAACAATTGATTCACCATCACTGCCACCAGTCATTTTTGTTTTTGTTTCTCCATAAAATCCTTTAAATTTATCAGTGCCCTCAAACCCAGGAATAGTAAAACGTCCTGGTGCAATATTATAAGCAGCACCTGCTTCAGCAGCTGTCACACTGGCTTCTATAGATACAGGAACAATTTCTCCATTTTTTAAAGTAGCGCCAGGTACTACTGTTCTAGCGTCTAATTTAAAAATCAATCCATCAGCACTCTCAAACCTTGTACCTGTTACCAAAACTTGTGGCGCTTGACTATAAGCATTATAAATAATCATTGTGCCATGAGCTTTGGAACCTCCGGTGACTTTACCAGTAGCCTCAAATTCTTTATCTATAGTTTTGGAAAATGAAATTAATTTACCCGGTATAATACCTTTGGATACATCCACAGCTTTGGCATTTATATCTGCCAAAACTATTCCTTCATATTTTATATTGGATTTTTTAGTCGTAATTATAATGTCTGCCTTATTAAATACAAATGTATACAAACTCGCAATTAGTCCTAATACAACAAAACAAACAACAGATACTTTTAATACTTTATTTTTTATTTTAAAACTAAATCTTTTACTACTACCTTTCTTTTCGTAATTACCTTCAATTTCTGTTTCTTCTTGAAATATAGAGCTAGCCTTTAACCCCATATCTTCTGCTCTTTCCTTTTCTGTTTCAAATCTTTCTATATAGCTTGAGCTTGTGCCTTCTGGTATTGATATATTCTCTTTGCTTGGTTCTTTATCTAATATCTCATTTGTATCTTGCTCGAAGTTTTCTTCTTTGCTATGAGGAGTAGCAAAATGTTCTTTTCTAATTTTTATAACACCTTCTTGTTGCTCTTCTGATTGATCGTCAGATTGATCTTGTGATAAAGTTTCATTAGGAGAAATTATATCAAAATATTTCTTATTTTCATCCTCGTCTTTTTTTGATATTGTGTTTTTAGATCTTGGCATAAAACTAAATTATATTTTTCTTATTTATTATTATAAATATTGTAGCACAATTTTAAATAAAATTCAACTACTTTAATA
>CAYOES010000016.1:0-10063 GCA_964403105.1 uncultured Candidatus Saccharibacteria bacterium | reverse complement strand
GAAGAGTATAAGGGGTATTAGTCTATACTTCTTACTTTTATATTCCGATATATCAAATATATTCAAAAACTTGGTTTTTGAATATTAGATCAGATTGTTTTGACAGTTTATATATAAACTGTCAAAACCATATCAATACATACAAATGTATACAAAGTCTTGCAGAAATTTATATTTTATGCTATATTTATAGTAAGTTTTATATTTAATTGTTAAACATAATTTATGACCAAAAAAACAACAAATTCAACAATACAAAAACAAATAGTGTCAAAATATCCAGATATTCAAGTGATCCGTCATTCTTTGGCGCATATAATGGCTTTGGCTTTACAAAGATTATATAAAAATGTTCAGTTTGGAGTTGGTCCTGATATTGATAATGGTTTTTATTATGATGTTTTTACCAAAAAACCTATTACTATTGAAGACTTGCCCAAAATTGAAGCAGAAATGAAAAATATTATTAAAGAGAATTTGCCTTTTTCTAAATTTGAGTTGTCTATTAATAATGGTAAAAATTTATTTAAAAAATTAAATCAAAAATTTAAGTTAGAATTGATCGATGATCTTAAAAATTTTGGTACTACTAATGTTTCAGAAATAGAAAAATTAAAAGATTTACCTAAAAAGAAAATTAAAGGAGATAAAAGTATTAGTGTTTATGTATTAGGAGAAAATATAAAAAAAGCACAGGCTAAAAGTAAGCATACAACAAATGTATTGTTTACCAAAAAAGATTTATTAAAATTACAGGACAAAAACAAAGTGTTTGTTGATTTGTGTCGAGGGCCCCATATCAAAAGTACAAAAGATGTTCCAGATACATTTAAATTAGTAAATGTGGCGGGTGCTTATTGGCGAGGAAATGAAAAAAATAAAATGTTAACTAGAATTTATGGCGTAGCTTTTCTGGACAAACAAGAAATGGATGAATATTCAAATATGCTTATAGAGGCAGAAAAGAGAGATCATAAAAAATTAGGTTTGGCATTAGATATTTTTTTTCTAGATGATACAGCTCCGGGTATGCCTTATTGATTGCCTAATGGTGTGATTATATTAAATGAACTTTTAGATTTTTGGCGTAAAGAGCATAAAAAAAGAGGTTATTTAGAAATAATATCGCCTTTGTTGAATAAAAAACAATTATATGAAATTTCTGGACACTGAGATCATTATAAAGACAAGATGTTTATTATTGAAGATCAAAATCAGGGTAAAAATCCAGATATTTATTGTTTAAAGCCAATGAATTGTCCGAATGCTATGATAGTGTACAAACATCAAACGCATTCATATAGAGATTTACCATTAAGATATTCCGATTGTGATGTTTTGCATAGAAATGAAAAATCTGGAGAGTTGAGTGGGTTGTTGCGTGTTAGTAAGTTTATACAAGATGACGCGCATATATTTGTTAGTTTATCGCAAATTAAATCAGAAATTCAAAATATTCTTGATATTGCCAAGTTGTTTTATTCTGTATTTAATATAAAATTTCAGTTGAGATTAGGTACAAGACCGAAAGATTTTATGGGTAATAAAAAAGATTGAGATAAAGCAGAAGAAGATTTAAAAGATGTTTTAGATAAATCAGGTTTATATTATTATATTGGGAAAGGGGAAGGTGCTTTTTATGGTCCAAAAATTGATATTATGATGCAAGATTGTTTAAATAGAGATTGACAGCTTGGAACAATTCAATTGGATTTTCAAATTCCTAAAAATTTTGGTTTAACTTATACTGATTCTGATGGGTCTTTGAAAACTCCCATTGTTATTCATAGAGTTATTTATGGATCATTAGAGAGGTTTATGGGTATTTTGATAGAACATTTTGCTGGTGCTTTTCCTTTATGATTGTCGCCAATACAAACGGTTATATTGCCTGTGGGCGGGAAAAATATAGAATATGCTAATAGTATAAATATGTCATTAAAAGCAAAAAATATTCGTAGTGAAGTTTGAAGCAACGAAACTTTGTCTAAACGTATTAGAAATGCTGAATTACAAAAAATCCCTTATATTGTGGTAGTTGGAGATAAAGAACAAGAGCATAGTATTATTGCAGTACGAGAGAGATTTGTAGGCGATCTCGGAGCTTTTTCAATAGAAGATTTTATTTCACGTTTGATTAGAGAAATTGAAGACAAAATTATTAAAAATTAATATTTAAAAATTAATATTTAATAATTAATATAGAGTAGGTAAGATAAAATAAATTTGATCTGATTAGATATCGGCTAAGTGTTATTAATTTACAAAATATGAAATACAATTTTAAAAAGATAGAAACAAAATGACAAAAAGAATGAGCTAAAAATAAATATAAAAATCAAAAGGCTCAGGATTTTTCTAAAAAAAGGAAAATATATATTTTAGATATGTTTCCATATCCATCAGGGGCTGGTTTACATGTGGGGCATATAGAAGGATACACGGGAAGTGATATTTTATCGAGATATTATCGTTTAAAAGGTTTTAATGTTTTACATCCTATAGGGTATGATGCTTTTGGTTTGCCTGCTGAGCAGTATGCTATTGCGCATAAGATTAATCCAACGCAAGCTGTAAAAGAAAATATCAAAAATTTTGAACGACAATTGAAAATGATGGGTTTTAGTTATGATTGATCGAGGACAATAAATACTACTAGCCCAGAATATTATAAATGAACACAATGAATTTTTTTACAATTGTATAAAAAAGGTTTGGCATATGAAAGTGAAGTACCTGTAAATTATTGCGACAAATGTAAGGCTGTTTTGGCAGATGAAGAAACAGAAAATGGTAAATGTTTTCGTTGTGGGGGACATGTGTCAAGAGTTAATATTAAACAATGAATGTTAAAGATTACTGCATATGCTGATAGATTGTTAAGAGATTTAAATAAAGTAAATTTTTCAGAAAATGTGAAAACAATGCAAAAAAATTGGATTGGTAAATCCGAAGGTTATGAAGTAACTTTTAAGGTAATTGGTGTACAAAAAGAGATAAAAGTATTTACTACGAGATTAGATACTTTGTTTGGAGCAACATATTTAGTTTTGGCGCCAGAACATCCAATAATAAAAGATATTGTATCCAAAGACCAAGAAGTAAAAGTAGAAGAATATATAAAAAAATCTTTGAATAAAACAGATTTTGAAAGGCAAGTAGAATCTAAAACAAAAACGGGAGTAGCCACAGGTGCCTTTGCGATAAATCCAGGCACAAGAGAACATATTCCTATATGGGTTTCTGATTATGTTTTAATGAGCTATGGTACTGGGGCAATTATGGCTGTACCTGCTCATGATCAAAGGGATTATGATTTTGCTCAAACATTTAATTTAAATATTCGGCAAGTAATTAAACCATTTGACAATACGAATAATACTACAACATCTCCTTTTGTTTATGACAAAGAAGGTGTTCTTATAAACTCTGGTCCTTTTACTGGCGTTAAAAGTACAATAGCGAGAGAAAAAATAGCTTTGTATGTAGGTGCACAGAAAAAAATTAATTATAAAATGCGAGATTGAGTTTTTTCTCGTCAGAGATATTGAGGCGAGCCTATTCCTATAATAAAATGTCCTAAATGTGGTAATGTACCTTTGAGAGAAAAAGATTTGCCATTAAAATTACCAAATATAAAATGTTATGCACCAAGCAAAGGCGCAGAATCACCATTAGAAAATATTAGTTCCTGAGTAAATGTAAAATGTCCTATTTGTAATAGTGATGCGAAAAGAGAAACTAATACTATGCCCCAGTGGGCAGGATCAAGTTGGTATTTTTTGAGATTTTTGGATCCCAAAAATCATAAAATGTTTGTTAGTTTGAAGAAAGAGAAATATTGAATGCCTGTTGATATTTATATTGGAGGCACAGAACATGCTGTAACTCATTTAATTTATGCGCGATTTTGATATAAATTTCTTTATGATTTGGGATATGTTAATTATCCTGAGCCTTTTGTAAAACTAATAAATCAAGGTATGATTTTGGGAGCAGATCATGAAAAAATGTCAAAATCATTAGGTAATGTAGTAAACCCAGATGATATTGTTAAACAATATGGGGTAGATGCTTTACGTTTATATGAAATGTTTTTAGGGGCTTTTAACGATGCCAAACCTTGAAATACTAATAGTTTTGTAGGTATAGAGAGATTTTTGAATAAAATTTGAAATTTATATGATGAATATTTTAATACTAAAAATGAAAAACCACATAAAAAAGTTAATACTAAAAAGTTTGAAATTATAATAAACAAAACAATCAAAAAAGTAGAAGAAGATATATCTACTTTTGGTTTTAATACAGCCATTAGCGCAATGATGGAATGTTTAAATGTATTGACTGATAACGATGAAGAAATAAAATTTATTCCTAAAAGTGTATTAGAAAAATTTATTATTATTTTATCACCCTTTGCGCCATTTATAACTGAGGAAATTTGGCATGAGATGTTTAAAAACAAAACATCTATTCAGAAAGCTGTATGACCAAAATATAATATAAAATTGGTGGAGGATAAAAATATTATTATTGCTGTTCAGATAAATGGGAAAATGAAAGGTACTTTACAAGTAAAAAGAGATAGTCGAGAACAAGATGTGTTGACGTTGTTAAACAAAGATAAAAAGCTATCTGGATATGTATTAGGTCATAAAATTAAAAAAACTATATTTATTCCAAACCGATTAATAAATATATTATTAGAGTAGTATTTATAGCTAAATAGTTTCTAAAGGATCTACATCAATTTTTCAATAATTTGGAACCAATTGTAGTAATTGGTTTCGAATTTTTAAATCTTTATAAGTAATACCAGTGGGGTTGGTTATTTTGAGTTTGATAAGAATATTTCATTGATATTGATTTTCAATTTTTTGTAAAAAAGCAGGAGTTGGAGGCATAATAATAAAATAATCTTTATAGATTTTATGTTTTTGAATAAACTGATTTAAATTTTGGAAGAGTTGTTTAGATTCGTGTATAGCTTTTGTGTTATCATAATGTCTATAAGAAAGCTTAATTAGTTGAGAATAGGGGGGTCATAAATAATGTTTCTTGGTTATTAAGTTTTGTTTAAGATAATCTGTGACTGTATTATTTTTGATTGCTTGAAATAAGGCTATGTCTCTGAACATAGTTTGAATAATAAAATTATTTGTTGCCTTTACTTTTAATTTTAATAAATATTTTAATATTTTTTCTTCTTGGCGAAAATCAGGAAAAGTGAACATAGCATCAATACTCACAACGGCTGTAAGCGATACAGGATTTAGTTGCGGTCGTAAAATTATTTCAGTGCCCAAAAGAATATCAAATTTATGATTATTAAAATCTTGAATGATTTGACGGATTTTATCCTCGGGTATTTCGCTATCTATTCGTTTGATAGTGAATGTTTTGTTTGTTTGCGATTGTTTTTTAGATAAATGTTTTAGTTCGTCTTCTACTCGTTCAATACCGAGTCCTATCATACGTAAGTTGCCTCCTTGGCAATGTTCACATAGAGTTGGTGCCAACATTTCTTGACCACAGTGATGGCAAGTTAGGAGGTTTATATTGTTTTCTTTGTGATATATCATTGGCACATCGCAATTACTACATTTAAATACATATCCACAATCTTCACAAACAATTGATCTTGCTCAGCCTTTACGATTTAAGAAAAGAATAGCCTGTTCATTATTATTTATTGTTTTTAAAATTTCTTTTTTTAACAAAGATGATAAATATTGTGTTTTTTTGGGGCTATTAATATAAGGGTTGTAAATAAAAATATTAGTTTTGGGATTAGTAGTGGTTGTATTTTCAAGGTTATTATAAATAAGAGGTATTTTTAGTTTTTTTGCCATTCATTTTAAAATTGTTTCTGTATTGTAATATGGGTGTTGATCTCAAGATTTGTATGATGGGTTATCTTTGTCTACTATAATAATTTTTTCTAAGCGTTGAAATGGATAATAGGGGATAGATCGTAGCCCTATAACAAATTTGCTATTACCTTGTAAAATATTAAGTCAAGCTTTGTTAAAATCTTTTTGATATAATTTTTTAGGAATTATAGTAATTTGCGAGGAATCATAAGTTTGTAAGAGTGTTGATACTATAAAGTCTAAATGAGCTTCTGTGGGGCAAGCAATTAAAGTAGTGGGTATTTGATTATTTGAGGACAAGGGTTTGTCATTTTTGCTAAGAAATTTGGTTAAAGATTTTAAATTATTTGGTAATAATATTTTGGCAGTTCAGGATAAATTATCGAAATAATAATCTGAAACAAATTGTAAAAGCTCTCAAAAAAAAGGTGATAAGAAATGTTTATTATATATAACTTTATGTATTTTTTTTCACTTATAGTCTGCATTTTTTAGAAAAGTTTTTACTGTTTTTATAGGAGTAGAATTTATAACTAATCCTAAAATAAGCCTATGGTTTAGGTCAATTTCTACTATAGCACCCTGGGTCAGATCTTCTGTATAATAGTATGACATAATTTGTGATTCGGATTTTGGCAGATTGGTTAGTGGTAAAACATCTAATAAGTACATAATTTTTATTTATATAGTATATTGTATAAATTTTTATTTAATTATTAAAAAAAGCTTGATATAGAGTTGTGTATTGAGCACCTTTTCTGGTAAGTTGTGATTCAAATAAAATTAAACTATTAGCTACAAATTGTATTGGCATTATTGTTTCTATTGTTGTTTTTGATGGTAATAAAGAAGGGGTATTAAAATTTTGTATTCGGGCTAATGTAATATGCGGTATAAATCCCTTATGCTCTCCTTGAAAATTTATATTAGGATATGAATATAATTCTTCTTGTAATTTATTTTTAACATCTTGAAGTATTTTATTGGGTGCGCCTTTAATTCAAACAAGTCTTTGTCTATTCGGAGTTGGTCCATATTCAATTTTATCTAATATAATTGTAAAGGGATTAAAATGATGAGCAATTTTGTTTAAAATTTGAGAAATTTGTAAAATAGCATTATTGTCATTGTTTCCTAAAAATACCAATGTAAGATGTAAATTATCTTTTGATACTATATTAAACACAGAAGGGTTTAGGTGTGTTTGTTGAAATTGTACAAGTTTGTTTTGGTTGGTGTTATCTAAAGGTATAGCTATAAAAAGCCTATGATTATTATACATAATATATTTTTGATTATAATTTTGATTATAATTTTAGAAATAATGTTATAAGATTGTATTAGTGTTATTATATCATATTTTATAATATAACACAATAAACACATTTTATAGCAAAAATTGTATATAAATTACATTTTTAATGAATTGATTTTACAAATGGGAAAAATATATAAGACCCTTGAATTAAGACGCTCTTTATGCTATACTTAATATAGAAAGGAAAGCCGTTGTGGTGGAATTGGCAGACACGCGACACTCAAAATGTCGTGGAGATAACTCCATGTCGGTTCGACTCCGACCAACGGCACCCAAGGAAATTGTAACACATAGAAAATTGTCCATTCAATACTAATTATTTAAATTAATTACTAAATAAATTTATTTTTTCTTAATTCAAAATTTTTAGTTGATATTTACTTAAAATTTATTTAATTGTGATAAGGATTAACTAATATTAAATATAAAAAATGGATTATTCTCAATTTAATAATTGAACGCCACAAGATGGAGAGATTGATTTCTCAAATTTGTTATCAAGTGGCGAGCAAGAACAGAATAATAATATTATTTCTTCTCCCTCCAGTCAAGATTCACAAAATATATTAGAGATGTCAGATCAAGAACCCAATATTGCTTCTTTGCCGTCTGTTGTAACATCAACAGAGCCATTATCTATATCACAACCAATAAAAGATGATAAGGCTAATCTTTTAGTTAATACTTCTTTATTGAATACAGATATTAATATAAATAATAATTTGGACGTAAACGATAAAAGTTTAGAAAATACATTAAATTTAGTAAAAGATGATATTATGTCCAAAGATATTATATCAGAAGTAAATAACCAAGAGCAAAGTGCCAATGTTGATTTTTTGAAGACAGAAATGCATGATAGGATTTTTCAATTAGAAGTAAATAAAATAAAACCAAATCCATATCAACCAAGAAAAGAATTTGATCCCAAATCAATCGAAGAATTAGCGGCTTCTATAAATGAATATGGTATTTTAGAGCCACTTATTGTTACTAGGAATGAGATTGAAACAGACAAAGGATTGGATGTAGAATACCAATTAATAGCTGGTGAGAGGCGATTAAGGGCTGCACAATTTTTGGGATTAAAAACAGTACCGGCAATTATAAAAACATTAAAAAACGAAGTTGCTAAATTGGAGTTAGCTTTGGTAGAAAATCTTCAGCGAGAAGATATTGATTCTATTGCTCGGGCAAAATCTTATGCAAAATTAATAAACGAGTTTGGTTATACCCAAGAAATGGTAGCTCAGAAAGTTGGTAAAAGTAGAGAAAGCATTGCTAATACATTAAGGTTGTTACAATTACCTTTTGAGGCGCAAAGAGCGATACAAGAAAACAAAATTACCGAAAGTCATGCGCGAGCTTTATTACTTTTGCCCAATATGGAAAAACAAAGAGCATTGCTTGGAGAAATTTTGACTAAACAGTTAAGTAGTAGAGAAGCAGATCTTATAGCTCGTCAGTTTTTGGAGCAACAGGTAGGGAAAAATTCTCAATCCAGAAAAAGATTAGGAGGATCTTTTGATCCAATGGATCTCGAATTGCGAGAAAAATTAGAAAGTGTTTTTGATACAAAAGTTTTGATTAAACGAAAGGGACAAAGAGGGGAGATTACTATTCATTTTGATTCCAATGACGAGCTTAACGGGTTGGTAGACAAAATGTTAAAACTATCTGAAAAAAGAGTTAATAATACAGCAGGAAAAATTAGTTTGTAATTTAAATTTTTATATATGCGTAACACAAAAAACACAAATGTTATATTTTTCACCATTGTTGCCATTTTGTTGATTAGTGGATTTGTTTTTTTGGTTAGTGCTTCTACTGTGGCAGGTATGGAACGAAAAGTTCCTGATGGCTGGTATTATGTCAAACATCAAATAATGATGGGTTTTTGTGTGGGATTGCCTGGGTTATTATTTTTTTCTAAATTCGATTATCGTAAATTAAAAAAAGTATCATTAGTGTTATTTATTCTGAATATTTTGGCATTACTTTTAACTTTTGTACCATTTTTTTCTGTTGCTGGGGAAAAAGCTTATCGCTCTTTAAATTTAAAATTTATAACTTTTCAGCCAGCCGAATTTTTAAAAATTACTTTAATTCTTGTGTTAGCAGTATTATTTACTACACGTTCTGGTAAAGAACATAAGAATTTTTGGAAAACAGCATTTCCCTTTTGGACATATTTAGGTGTAGTGAGTGTAATTTTATTATTACAGCCATCCACTAGTATAGTAATAGTTTTGGCATGTACAAGTATAATTATGTATTGATGTAGCAATTTTTCAATTGTATATGGTATAATAGGTTGTATTGCTTTATTAGTTATTGTGGGAATAATTTTTGTTGTTTTATATGCTAGTGGATTGTGTACTACTGTGAATAAAAATACTGGGCAAATACAAGATAGATGTTTGGAATATCGTTGGCGAAGAATTCAGGCTTTTTTTAATCCTCAAGATGAATCTTTGTCTGAAACCTATCAGCCAAAACAAGCAAAAATTGGATTAGGTACTGGAGGATGGTTGGGTGTAGGGTTGGGGCAATCGAGACAAAAATATAGTTATTTACCAGAAAGTTTTACTGATTCTATTTTCGCTATTATTGGTGAAGAATTAGGGTTTGCTGGTTCATTTGGTATAATTCTTTTGTTCTTTTTCTTCTATGTTTCGGGGTTATCAATTATCAAAAATGCTCCTGATGTTTTTGGATCTTTTTTGGCTTTGGGTTTAATTAGTTGAATAGTTGTACAAGCTTTTATTCATATTTTATCAACAAGTGGTTTTATACCACTAACAGGTATACCTTTGCCATTTATTAGTTACGGTGGTAGTTTGTATATAGTAACTTTGTGATCACTGGG
>CAYOES010000015.1:6402-10147 GCA_964403105.1 uncultured Candidatus Saccharibacteria bacterium | reverse complement strand
ATCTATATAATATATTGTATTAAGATAATTGTAGCATTTTTTGGAATAAAATGCAATGTGTTGTAGTTTTGGTAGTTTTGTATTATAAATATACAGTTTCATTGGGTTTGACAATTTTGACATTTTTGTGGAATTGTTGAAAGATTTTTGGATATTCTGTGTGTATAGGCATAAGTGTTTTGGGGTTGATAAATTCTACTACTTGTTTTAATTCTGGACCTGAAATATGACCTGAGGCATGGGCTCTTTGAGGAAATTTCATACCAAAAAATTTAATTCAATTTTTAAATCGTTCTTCTGATAATTCCATCTCTTCACTATGTGGCTCAGTAGTAGAACGCAAAAAATAACTCCCCTTTATGGGATGTATATCAATTAATTCTTGGATTTGATAAAAATTAATAATTAACATATATTGTTTTTGATTGTTAGAAATATCATCGGCGGTGATAACATTGTCTAAATCAAGGGTTTCTTGTTCTCATTGTCTAATAGAGCATTTTTGTCTGGCATAAACAAAAGTTTTATCAAAACCTGGTATTGGGTAGTTGTTATTATTAAAAAATTGTAAATAATAATAATGGGAGGGCTGAATAACGAGCGTGCGATTTAATTTTTGCGACAATTCGCATAAAGTGTTAAATCTATTTAAATCTGTTGGCGAAGAATCTACTAAAATTAATCCTTTTTTGTTTTGTAAAATTTTGTATGCTTCGTTAAAAACTTCTTTTTCTGAAACTTTATGATCATCTTTAATTCTTGTTCCTTCGCAAATCATTATTTGTATGTTCTGTTTTTTGATTGCGGACATTTGTTGTCAAAAATATTCTTCTTGGGTACAATATGCTCGAAAATCTCCTGTATATAAAATATTTCCAATGCTTGTTTTGATTACAAACATTTGCGCACCCGGAATTGAGTGATCAACATCATAAGGAACTATTGTTAAATTTTTGATTTTAAAGGGTTTGCGATCTTGGGTAATATTATAATCACGCTTTATAATTGCGCTTTTTTCTACAATAACTTTATTTTTGTGTTTTTTATCTTGTTTTTTGGTTCTTGGTTTAAATTGTAATATTTCATTTTCAAAAGTATATGGACGAGTAGTTTGTAAAGCTTTTAATGCCAAGTGCGTAAGTGCTGATCCATAAAGAGGAATTCGTTTGTCTAAAAAAGCAATATATCCAACATGATCAAGGTGTCCATGGGAAATTAAAACTCCGTCTACTATAGGTGGCTGGTGTGATAATTTAGTATAATTGTCTTTTTGAAGAATATCAATTAAATCTTCTCTATAAACGCCATTTAATTCAGGAATAAGACCTAATGATAAATAATCTTTAATACCATGTACAACACGGGGTTGTAAATATTGTTCAAAATAAAATGATAGCCCTTTATAACTTTTACCAAAATCTAAAAATATTTTGGTATCTTGATCATCCAAAAGTATTTTATTCCCCCCTATTTCGTTTATACCACCATAGAATGAAATCTGCATATTGTAATTTGTAATAATGTTTTTATAATGTATTGATAATTATATTATATTTTAAATGTTAAAAATATTTTAAATTATTTAATGAATTGCTAAATAAAAATTTTCAAGCATAAGCTTTTTATTTAAATTGTAATTGGTTGTATAGTTATATAATTGTAAAACATTTTTGAGGAGTTGTTTTATGAGAGTAGAATTAGATAATAATAACGATAGGTCAGTTTTTAGATATTTGTTTCAAAAATCAATATTTTTGTACACTAAAATTTGTTGTAAAAACCCTAATCAATCATTAACTAACTGAGATAAATTATATTCGTCTTTGTTTGTTATATTTTGGATAATATTTGTTGCTTCAACAAAATTAGAATTCAATAAATCAATAAATATTCGAATATTACTAATTTTGGTGTTCAAATATTCGGGGTTGTTGATAAGTTGAAATATTTCGCCTATTTTGTTTTGTCCTAATTCTAAATATAAAGTTAATTGCTCATGAGGAATTTGGTAGGTATTGATAAGAAAATTTTTGAGAGATTCATCTGGCTCTTTGGCAAAACGAACAGGTAATAAACGCGATAAGATTGTTGGCATTAACTGATTAGGAAAAGGAGTAACTAATATTATAATACTATTTATTGAGGGCTCTTCTAAAATTTTTAATAGAGAAGATTCTGCTTCGGGAGTTAGTTTGTGAGCTTCGTCAATAATTAGAATACGATTTTCAGATAATTGTGGTTTATACATTAAAAAATTTTTTAAATCTGAAATTTCTTCGATTTTGATAGAATTGGAAGTTGGTTGAAATATTTTAAAATCAGGGTGTCAATTATGATTAATGGCCTTGCACGAATCGCACTCATTGCAACCTTGCCATTGATGTTTTTTACATAAAATACTCTTGGCAAATATTTGGGCAATATAAAACTTACCCAGATGTTCTCCGCCATAAAAAAGCATGCTTTGACTTAAACGAGTCTCAGGATTTAGCTGTTGTTCTAAAAATTTTTGAGTATTTTTGTTGAGCAAAAGTGTAGACATTATAATTAAGTTTTTGATTCTTAATTTGACAATTTTTAAATAATAACGTAATGGTTTAACGTCTAAAAATTAAAAACAGGACATTAAACAATAAAGACGTTTAATTATTTATAATTTATTACTGTTCTTTGATATGTTTGAAGATTATCTAAAATTATACCCGTGCCTTTGGCAACACAAAATAGAGCATCATCCGCAATATACACTGGTACTCCTGTTGAACGAGTAATTAATTCGTCGATATTTTTTAGCAAAGCTCCTCCACCAGCTACAAACATACCTCTTGACATAACATCAGCTACTAATTCAGGTGGTGTTTCTGACAAAACAGTTTTGATAGCTTGTATAATGTCTTTTAAAACAGGAGACAAGGCCTCGGCTAATTCATTTGAATTTATAGTTAAATTTTTTGGTAGCCCTTCTGTTAAATCTCCACCGGTAATTTCCATTTCTTGTTTATCTTTTGTGGGTAAAGCACTAGCGATTTCAATTTTTAAATTTTCAGCTGTACGTTCACCGATAGTTATATTATACTTTTTTCTAATATAATCAGTAATCGCTTCATCCATTTTATTACCAGCAACTCTAATAGATGCCCAAGTGACTATACCACCTAAAGAGATAACAGCTATTTCAGTAGTGCCTCCGCCAATATTAATAATCATATTGCCAGCTGGAGCATTTATTGGGATACTTGCTCCCAAAGCTGCCAAAATTGGTTCTTTTACTACATATACATCTTTTGCACCTGATTCATGGGCAGCATCAATAATAGCACGACGTTCAGTTGATGTAACACCACAAGGAGCAGAAATAACTAAATCTGGTTTTACTAATCTTCAATGCCCTAAAGCTTTATCTAAAAAATATTTTAACATAGCTCTGGTAATTTTATAATCTGCAATTACTCCATCCTTTAATGGTTTGTAGGTTTTGATGAGTTCAGGTGTACGACCCAGCATTTCTTTGGCTTCATTACCAATTGCTAAAATTTGATTATTATCTAATGATACAGCTACAACAGTTGGCTCATTGATAACAATACCTTTGTTTGGGACAAATACAACAGTATTGGCAGTCCCTAAATCTATTCCTATTTGTTTTATAAACATAAATTTATTTGAATTTTTTATTAAAATTAATTTTTAAAAATATATAAAATATTACTACAATAAATATAAGAGGTGAAAAATATAAGAAGTA